>CAZUIE010000073.1:0-17113 GCA_964620945.1 uncultured Maribacter sp. | reverse complement strand
GCGATGTATGTTGGGATACTCTACCGGTTCAAAATTTCCGAGGATGTATATGGAGTACTTTCAAAATTCTTAAAAAAATAAGCTGGAAATTATTGCAACCCATATAGCCAAGGATCAAGATAAACCTCTTAGATTACAAGAATATGGGGTTGGCATTTTTGATTTGATTTCGACAAAATCGGCCTTGAAAAAAGCCTTAAAAAAGGAGTTGGTCTTAGTAAATGGTGTTATCGCTTCTACCGCCACATTTATTTATGGTGGAGAGCGCATCGAACTAAAACAAACCATAACCCCAAAGAAAACAAGAGAAGTTCGGTTAGTTTTAAAAGTGCTTTATGAAGACGACTCTTTGGCTGTTATCCAAAAACCGGCAGGAATAGCCGTAAGTGGAAATCGCTTTTTAACTATCGCCAATACCTTGGCTCAAAATTTACAAAAAAGTACCGCTTTTGATGGGGTAATTCCCCAACCCGTACATCGACTGGATTACCCTACTACTGGAACTCTTTTGGTTGGCAAGAGGAGTTCCGTTATCATAAAACTTAATCAACTATTTGAAACCAAGGAGATACATAAAATCTATTTCGCAGTTGCCATTGGTAAAATGCAACCAAAGGGTAGTGTAGCGACTAAAATAGATGGTAAAGAATCCTTCTCCTCCTATGAAGTAACCCAAGCTATTGTTTCCGAACGTTTTGAATTCTTGAACTTAGTGAAGCTGCAACCAAAAACAGGTAGAAGACATCAGCTTAGAAAGCATCTTTCATCTATTGGAAATCCAATACTAGGAGATGCGGACTATGGAAAAGAAGATTTAGTTTTAAAAGGAAAAGGATTATATCTCCACGCTTACTCATTGGAATTTGTTCATCCTATAACCAAAGCTAGGGTACTTGTGCAAAGTGAGTTGCCCAAAAAGTTTTTGAAATTGTTTCCGCTCTTCTAATTTACTGATATTTTGTTACTGGTGTTGTCCAAAATTAAATTGAATAAAAAGGTGCAACGATGTTCTCGCCGATCTAGTTGTTTTTGTCTCCGTGTCTGAGAGGGTTTAAGGCATATAAAAAAAGCCCCGTAATGGATTTGTCCATTACGGGGCTAAACAACTAACCAACCTAAAAACTATCGTTATTCTGAACTCGTTTCAGAGTCCGTTTTATTATTGTCTTCTGCTGTTACTGCTTCTAGTTCTTTTAGCAGAAGATCTAGAGGAACTTCTAGCCGGAGCTTTGTTTACCGATCTAGAGCTTGTACTTCTGCTCACCGCACTTCTAGATCTAGATGGAGCTTTGCTAACTGATCTAGTCGTTGCACCTCTGTTAGAACTACGGGTGGCAGTACTTCTTGAAGCAGGCTTTTTATATGTTTTCACAGTTCTAGAAACAGTTGTGCTTCTCGGGGTTCTGGTGACCGATTTTTTGGTAACCGTTCTTCCTTGGTTGTTTCTTGCAGAACTGTTGTTACTGCGTTTTGTAGCGTTACTACGTTTTATAGCAGTGGCTCTATTGTTTCCACGATTTACAGTAGTTGTATTTCGTTTAACCGTGGCTGTTCTATTCGCCGCGTTATTACTTCTGTTGGATCGTGTAGTTCTATTCGAAGCTACTGTTCTAGTATTACGTAGTGCATTACTTCGCTTAGCCACAGATCTGCGATTATTGGTGTTACCTCTTGTAGCAACAGTTCTGTTTGTTCTTGTACCATTTTTTCGAACAGCAACCCTCCTATCATTTCTATAGATCGTTGCCCTTTCTCGTCGTACATTATTATATCTATGCTGCCTGCCTATTTGGGCGTAAGCTCTCCTTACATTGTTTCTATAGGGTCTGTACCATGTATATCTAATTGGGCTATAAAATTGTCTGTAAGGTGTGTGCCATACATTAAAGAATCCAACTGCTGGTCTGGCAAACCATCTATGAAAAGGACGGTAAATATAACGTCTGTTATGTATATTGATGAAACCATTGAAGTGACTATAGGCACCTCGGTTGTAAAATATGTTCATCCCACCGATTCTATTCACAAATCCGTTGTTGAAGTTTATATTAACGGAACCGATTTGATTTACACGACCGTAAAAGTCATAAAATACAGGCACATTTTCTACTTGGATTACAGCTCCAAAATCATCGAACTGCACGTAAGGATTATAATCGAAACCGGAATTAAAGGTTACACCAACATTTCCAATTCGTGTGCGTGCGTTGATATTTAATCTATTGTCTACATAAAAATCGAATTCGCCATCCGGGAATACGGAAAAGGTAACTCCATTTTCTACAAAAATGAATGAATTTCCAGCATTAAGGTTGACGTTAGCAACCTTATTCTCAGCTGTTGCGGCTTTGGCCATTGCTGTTCCAAAAAGTACCGCTGCAATAATAAATACGAACTTTTTCATAATATAAGGTTTTAATGACCTACCATTTGGCAGGTATATTCTGGAAGTAACTATTTACTTTCCGGTTAGTTTATTGCAAACGGCGTGCCATAAATAACTATAAGTAGTTATAGTGTTGAAATACAATTAGTTATAAATATAAAAGATGCGATATTTAGTAAATTGAGGAGGTTTACTATTTAAAATAGCGCTTTTTTTTTAACCTTCGATAGGATAGGTGTCGCCCTCTCCCCATTCCGACCATGACCCATCGTAGAGAAAAAGATCATTCTTTAAAATCAAGGTTGCGGCAAACAAAACGATGCATGCCGTAATGCCTGAGCCACATGAAAATAGTAAGGGCTGATTGCTTGGGGCTACTTTTTCGAATATTTCTTTGAGTTCCTTTTTGGATTTAAATTTACCTTCCCTTAATAGGTCGGTATAGGGCAGATTGATAGATTTAGGGATATGGCCTCTTTGTAAGTGAGCTCTTGGTTCTGGAACATTGCCCAGAAAGCGTTCTTGGCTACGTGCATCTATAACAAGACAAGCCCCCGTTTTAATATTCTCCAATACCGCATGGGCATCTTTTAATCGAGTTGGGTCAAAATTCGCTCGAAAATTTCCTTGTGGATATCCTTTTCCGTATTCCGTAGAACAACTTCCTCCGTGTTTTAGCCATTCCGGGAGTCCACCATCCAAAACGGCTACCGCATTATGTCCCATAGTTTTGAATAGTAGCCATGCCCTTGGGCTAGAATAAATTCCTTTGGCATCGTAGATAACAACAAAGGAATCGGAATTAATGCCCAAGTTACGACAGCCCAATTCAAATTTTTTTGGGGTAGGGATAGAATTTGGCAAACCAGCATCCGTATCTGAAAATATTTTTTTCAAATCGAAAAAGCGAGCACCGGTAATAACAGGTTTTGTAGTGGTAGCTGTGTTTTCTGTCACTACAGGAATCGTAGCATCCAATACCACAATATTTGGATTATTGCTATTCTCTTTTAACCAAAAAACCGATACCAGTTGCTTTTGCATTATATTTTTTCTTTCAAATATGTTGCCGTAATGGATGTTTTATTCTTAACTACTTCTTCTGGAGTACCTTCTGCCAGCAGTTCACCACCATTTTCACCACCACCTGGACCAAGGTCAATAATATAATCGGCACATATAATTAATTCTACATTGTGTTCAATAACAATAACGGAATGTCCTTTTTTAATTAAGGCGTTAAAAGATTTCAATAGTTTTTGAATGTCGTGAAAATGCAGTCCGGTTGTAGGTTCGTCAAAAATGAACAGCGCTTTATCCTTTGTAGTTCCTTTTACAAGAAAGGATGCCAATTTAATCCGTTGTGCTTCTCCACCGGAAAGGGTAGAGGAGGACTGCCCCAAAGTTACATAACCTAATCCAACATCTTGTAGCGGTTTTAATTTGGAAACGATTTTTGTTTGTGCTCCTGTCTCAAAGAACGCAATCGCATTATCAATGGTCATACTAAGGATGTCATCGATATTTGCATTGTTGAAGGTCACTTCCAGCACCTCCTTTTTAAAGCGTTTGCCACCACAGGTATCGCATTCTAAATGCACATCTGCCATGAATTGCATTTCTACGGTAATTTCGCCTTCGCCTTTACATTTTTCACATCTACCACCATCTACATTAAAGGAAAAATGCTTGGCCTGGTAGTTTCTAATTTTACTTAGTTTTTGATTGGCATATAGGTTACGAATATCGTCATAGGCCTTTATATAGGTAACCGGATTGGAACGCGACGATCTTCCGATCGGATTTTGATCTACAAACTCTACATGTTTAATATGTTTGTATTTACCAGAAACAGAGCTATACTGCCCCGCTTTTTCGCCATAACCACCCACTTCTTTTAATATAATGGGATATAATAATTTTTTAACCAAGGTGCTTTTTCCACTACCCGAAACTCCAGTAACAACGGTAAGCATATCCAATGGAAAGGTTACGTTGATATTTCTTAGGTTGTTTTCCCTACAACCTATAATCTGAATATGGTTTTTTGAGGTACGTCTTTCTTTTGGGATTTTAATTTCCATAGTACCATTAAGATAGCTTGCCGTGAGCGAATTTGATTGCAGTACCTCGCTCAGTGTACCTTGTGCCACTACTTCCCCGCCGTGTGTGCCTGCTTCAGGTCCGATATCTATGACGGTATCGGCGGCTTTCATAATATCCTCGTCATGCTCAACCACGATAACCGTATTCCCTAGATTCCGTAATGAAAGTAACACGTCTATGAGGTTTTCGGTATCCTTGGGATGGAGTCCGATACTAGGTTCGTCCAAAATATACATGGATCCTACCAAGCTACTGCCCAAGGAAGTGGCCAAATTTATGCGCTGACTCTCGCCACCGGATAGGGTGTTGGATTTTCGGTTCAATGTGAGGTAGTTAAGCCCTACTTTATCTAAAAACCCGAGTCTTGTGTTTATTTCTGTTAGTAATCGCTTTGCTATTAGCGCATCGTTGTCGCTTAATTCTAACTGTCCAAAATAGGAAATCAACTTTTCTATTGATAGGCCTACCAGTTCAGAAATAGATTTATTACCCACTTTTACGAAGTCTGTTTCTGGGCGTAACCGTTTACCGTTACAGGTATTACATTTAGTCTTGCCTCTATATCTGGAAAGCATGACCCTATTTTGAATTTTATAGCTCTTTTCCTCTAGAGCGGCAAAAAATTTATGCAGTCCAATAAAATGGGCATTACCGTCCCAGACCAACTTTTGCTGTGCCTCAGTTAGTTCGAACCAAGGTTTATGAATGGGAAAATCAAATTTATAGGCCGAGTTTACGAGTTGGTCTCTATACCAGCCCATACTATCGCCCCTCCAGGGGAAAACCGCATTTTCATAAATGGATAATGCCGTGTTGGGAATCACCAAATCTTCATCTATACCGATTACATCACCATATCCTTCACATTTTGGACATGCACCATAAGGATTGTTGAAACTGAACAAGTGCACATTAGGTTCTAAGAAAAGCATATCGTCCAGTTCAAACGTATTACTGAAATATGTTTTTTGGGTATCGTTTAGCCTTTCAATAATACACCTTCCCTTTCCTTCAAAAAAAGCAGTATCCACGGCATTGGCCAGTCTATTATAAAAATCGTCGTCAACTTTGGTAATGATTCGATCGATGACCAAGCAGAACTCTTTGCCTATAGTTTCCGGTGCCTGATCTATTCTAATCACCTTCTCATCGTATTTGATACGTGCGTAACCTTGTTTGGAAAACAGCTCTAACGATTTTTTTGTGTCGCGATCTTCCCTAATGGTAATTGGCGCCAAAAGCAGGAGCTTAGTGTTTTCGTCAAAGGTTTTTACGTATTCAATAACATCGGTAACCGTATCTTTTTTTACTTGTTTGCCAGAAATTGGGGAGAACGTTTTGCCGATACGCGCATAAAGTAATTTAATATAATCATAGATTTCGGTCGTGGTGCCTACGGTAGACCTTGGGTTGGTAGAATTTACTTTCTGCTCAATGGCAATGGCAGGAGCTATACCTTTAATATAATCTACCTTGGGTTTATCCAATTTTCCCAAAAACTGTCTTGCGTAGGAAGAAAGACTTTCTACATAGCGCCTTTGTCCTTCGGCATAAAGGGTGTCAAAAGCCAAGCTAGATTTCCCAGAACCCGAAAGACCAGTAATCACTACCAGTTTGTTTCTGGGAATAACTACATCAATGTTTTTTAGATTGTGGAGTTTTGCACCTTTGATTATAATATTTTCCTTGGGGTTTACTTCTGTTAAATTAGGCATACGTTTAAATAAGATTACAAAGATACACTAAGCTCTTTTGAATAGGAACTCAATAGATACAGATGTTGCAGTTCATCGATTATTTTCACATAATTTTTAGAATATCTATTTTTTAGTATCTTTGACTCTCAATAATCATTCGATACGCCTATAGCACACTTTTACTTTGTAACGTAAGAATTTAACCTCAAACTACTCATTTTATAGAAATGGGATACGTTTAATACGCAAAAGTAAAGTTATGGAAGTACAAATCGAAGATTCCCAACTAGTCAGCCATTATATTCAAGGAGATGAAAGAGCTATGGCAGTTCTTATAAATCGTCATAATTCCCGCCTTACTGGATTTATTTATTCCAAAGTAAATGATCGTGAATTAACTGAGGATATTTTTCAGGATACCTTTATTAAAGTAATACGCACCTTAAAACGAGGGGCCTATAACGAAGAAGGCAAGTTTTTACCTTGGGTTATGCGTATAGCCCACAACCTTATTATAGATCACTTTAGGAAGAATAATAGAATGCCCATGTTCAATGCTACGGAAAGCTATAATATTTTTGCTATGATGAACGATGATGGCTTGAATGCAGAAAAGCAATTGATAAAAAACCAGATTGATTCCGATTTGTTGAATCTGATAAAGGAACTTCCAGATGATCAACAGGAGGTATTGCATATGCGCCTCTATAAGGATATGAGCTTTAAGGAGATATCCGACAATACAGGAGTAAGCATAAATACGGCATTAGGAAGAATGAGATATGCTTTGATAAACTTAAGAAAGCTGGTGGAGGCCAATAATATAGTTTTAACGAATTAATTTACCACAGGTCGAGTGGATCTACTATTTTTATCTGATTGGCGTTCTACTATTGAACTAAAACGAAAAGCATTATGGAGAAAATTTACTCTAAGAAAAAAGATAAGTGTACCCTGCTAAGGGCGAAACCGGAAACAGTAGATTTTTTGTTAGCGTACTCCAAATCTTTAAAAATTACCGAAGCGAAGGGTATAGAATTTGAAAGTAACTTAAACTAAGTTTACGATTAATCACATAAGACAGCCCCAAGGAGTATATCCTTGGGGCTTTGTTTTGCCATGTTTTGTAATTACCGATTGCTATATTGGAATTAATTACAATGGAGATAACCCTTGTCTTAGGTTTCCCACACAACTATCTATATATCCATTTATTGTATAAAAATTAAATATTCGTTGTTTCACATCATAAAAGGAGGGTTTGACAACATACTTTTTTGCACAGGGTAGGTTTTCTCTAGTTTTACTTCAGATTTAAATAACTAACGATAAACAGATTCCCAAATCGTTAAACCTAAAAAGAAAGTAACTCGTATGGAACTACAAATTGATGATTCAGAATTAGTAAGAGATTATATCAGCGGTGACGAAAAAGCACTTTCTGTATTAATCAACAGACACAACCAAAGAATTACAAGTTTTATCTATTCTAAGGTATTAGACAGGGACATTACAGAAGATATCTTTCAAGATACTTTCATTAAGGTAATTAAAACACTTAAAAAAGGTCGCTACAGCGAAGAAGGTAAGTTTCTACCTTGGGTTATGCGTATATCACATAACTTGATTATCGATCATTTTAGAAAGAACAAGAGAATGCCGATGTTCGAAGGTAATGATGACTTTAATATCTTCTCTGTAATAGGTGACGACAAGTTAAATGCCGAGAAACAATTGATTAAAGACCAAATAGAATCAGATTTGCGTCATTTGATCGAGGAGCTTCCAGATGATCAAAAGGAAGTACTCTTAATGCGTATTTATAAGGATATGAGTTTTAAGGAAATATCTGAAAATACCGGCGTAAGTATAAATACTGCCTTGGGTAGAATGCGATATGCATTAATTAATATGAGAAAAATAATAGAAAAAAATAATATCGTTCTTACCAATTAATTTGGGCAAAGGTTAGCCAAAACAATATTTCTTTTTTTGTTGCGTTATTTAGATGTAACAATACTAGAAATATGGAAAAAATTTACTCTGATTCCCAAGAACAAATTGGTTTCGACAAGGTCTGCACTAAAACCATCAATTTTTTGTTGAGTTATTCACAGGCGTTATATGAATTTGAGCACAAAGATTTAAGGTTCGAGACTTTCTTAAACTAATAAAAAGACCCGCAATTAGCGGGTCTTTTTATTTTTATAATAGGCATCTAACACTTTCTTTCGGCCTATTGTTTTGGTGATGAGGTCTTTTTCTAAATCCCAACCTCTCGCAGGGGAATATTCTCTGCCATACCAAATGATTTGCAAGTGTAGGTCGTTCCATATTTCTTTGGGAAAAAGTCGCTTTGCATCCTTTTCAGTTTGTACTACGTTTTTACCGTTTGTAAATCCCCATCGGTACATCAACCGGTGAATATGGGTATCTACGGGAAATGCAGGTATTCCAAATGCCTGCGAGACCACCACGCTTGCCGTTTTGTGTCCTACAGCA
The DNA here is from genome assembly GCA_964620945.1 of uncultured Maribacter sp. Lineage (GTDB taxonomy): Bacteria > Bacteroidota > Bacteroidia > Flavobacteriales > Flavobacteriaceae > Maribacter. The sequence continues at coordinate 8,422 of CAZUIE010000073.1, read as the reverse complement.
GGAAATTCTTCCAATAATTCAATTTCCTGAGGTACTACACCGTCATATTTTTCAATTAGTATTTTCGATAATCCATAAATGCCTTTAGATTTCATGGGAGAAAGGCCAACCGGCTTAATGATATCTCGAATTTCTTCTACTGAAAGTTTTACCATGTCGTAAGGATTATCTGCTTTTGCAAATAAAAGGGGGGTAATTTGGTTAACGCGTACATCTGTGCTTTGGGCAGATAAGAGTACCGCGATGAGCAGGGTATAGGGGTCTTTATGTTCCAAAGGAACCGGAATTTCTGGATATAGCTCTTGTAGCTTTGAAATTGTAAAGGCAACTTTTTCAGCTTTCGTCATTTATTGTTTAATTTTACAAAATAAAGGTTAAACGTAATTAAACTATAAATATACTATGAATACATTAAAAGTAGGGGATACCGTTCCTTCGTTTTCTGCACCAGATCAAGATGGCAATCCCATTGCCTTATCCGATTATTCAGGAAAGAATCTTATCGTTTTTTTCTATCCTCGCGCAAATACGCCCGGATGCACAGCGGAAGCCTGTAATTTAAGGGATAACTATAAAGCCCTGCAAGATAAGGGATATGAATTGCTAGGTGTTAGTGGGGATAGCCAGAAAAAGCAATCGAATTTTAAAAATAAATACGAATTTCCATTTCCGCTAGTAGCAGATGAAGAACATGCGGTTATTAATGCTTTTGGAGTTTGGGGCCCTAAGAAATTTATGGGTAAAGAATTCGATGGTATTCACAGAAAAACCTTTGTAGTAAATGGAGACGGTAAGGTTTCAAAAGTTATCGACAAGGTAAAAACAAAAGACCATGCAGCGCAGTTGTTGAACGACTAAAATATAAAAAGCCCCTTGTTCAAGGGGCTTTTTACTTTTGTTTTGATGGTATGTTTATTTCTCTAAAAGTTCTTTTTTAGAAAAAAGCTTTTTTTCTTTTATGATTTCGGCAATTCCTTCCGGTAGCATTTCTTCCCAGCCTTCTTCATCATTGGTAATCCGTTTGAGTACCTCCCTTGAGAAAATATGCATAATCTCCGGGTCGTAGTCGATAATATCCATCACTTTTCCATTGTACTTAAAGAACTTGTAAAGCTCTTTCATTCTTGGATGTACTTTTACGTTATTACTTGTCATTACCTGACCTGTATCCGGATTTTTCATCGGATATAGATATACCTGTAAATCTTTAAAGAATAATTTTCCAAATGCCTCTAAAATACCGCCGCTTAGATGGCGATAGTATTTTTCATCAAAAATATCTACAAGATTGTTTACGCCCATGGTAAGGCCAATTCTATTTTTGGTATAATTGTTAAAATACTCAACCAACTTGTAATATTCTTGGAATTTTGAAATCATTACCGAGTGACCAAGAGAACACAGTAGTTCTGCCCTGCCCATAAAATCCTGTTCGTCTATCTCACCAGACGCCTTAAGATTGGACAATGTAATTTCAAATATTACGATGGTATTATCCTGATCTACTTGGGGATCGCGCACAAAAATATCATACGATTTTTGGAACATATCTAAGTTGACCTTAGTAACCGGTCTAAAACTACCACGCAAAGCAAGGATATTTTTCTTATACAGCACGGCAGCAGGCAATAGGTTGTTGCCATCCGGACCAAACATAACGGCATCCGTCATATCATTTCTTATCAGCTGTAAGCTCATCAACCGATTATCTACATCCTTAAAGTTGGGTCCCGAGAAATTTATCATATCTATTTCCAAGGTATCTTTATCAATATGGTCATAGAGATATTTTAGCATTTTCCTAGGTTTATGATACTTGTAAAAAGCACCATAAATAAGGTTGACCCCGAGTATGCCAAGTGTTTCTTGTTGTAATCTCGCTTCGTTCTGTTTAAAACGAATATGGAGAATAATCTCATCAAATTCCTTTTGTTTAGGGTCTAGTTGATACCGAATTCCTATCCACCCGTGCCCCTTATATCTTTTGGAAAAATCGATTGTTGCAACTGTATTGGAATAAGAGAAGAACAATCTTTCCGGATGTTTTTCCCTGCTAATACGCTCTTCCATCAGCGACATTTCGTAGGAAAGCATCGTTTTAAGTCTTGCTTGGGTCACGTATCTTCCGTCTTTTTCCGTACCGTAAATGGCATCACTAAAATCTTTGTCGTAGGCGCTCATTGCCTTTGCAATAGTTCCCGATGCACCGCCGGAACGGAAGAAATGACGCGCTGTTTCCTGTCCTGCACCAATTTCGGCAAAAGTACCGTAGATATCGGGGTTTAGATTAATTCTTAAAGTTTTAGCCTTTATGGAAGGAATATTTTCGAAGGCCGATTCTCTTTTGACAATTGATGACATGTGGTCTGTTTTGCTTTAACAAAGTTATAAAGATCATACTATCTAACGATTAAACCATTCAAAAATTTGAAATTACTTTCACCAAATACATTTTTGTGATATTTAAAACAATTGGGTTTATCTAAATTAGAGTAAATGCTTCTTGGTTTTGAGTTGTGACTTGTACCATTAAAGCCCTAAATTTGTATTCTGGAGTATGGCATTAAAAATTACTTTTTTAGGAACGGGAACTTCGCAGGGAGTGCCGGTAATCGGTAGTAAACATCCTGTTTGTCTTAGTGAAGACCCAAGGGATAAAAGACTACGGGTATCAGTGCTTGTATCTTGGGACTCCCATAATTGTGTAATTGATTGTGGACCGGATTTCAGACAACAAATGCTTACTAACAAGGTCGATACGTTGGGTGCTATTTTGTTTACGCATGAGCATTCAGATCATACTGCCGGTATAGATGATATACGACCGTTTTTTTTCAAGCAGGGTGATATTCCAATTTTTGCCCACAAAAAGGTAGTAAAAGCGTTGAAAAAAAGATTCAGTTATATTTTTGATGAAAAGGACAGGTATCCGGGTGCTCCCGCAGTCGAAATTAATTATGTAAAAAAGGATGTTGATTTTACGGTCGGGAGTAAAAAAATTGTTCCAGTACAGGCCTTGCATAATAGATTAAAGGTTTTTGGTTATCGTATAGATGATTTTACTTATCTAACTGATGTAAAATCGATTAAAGAGAAGGAACTCAAAAAAATCAAAGGCTCAAAAGTATTAGTGGTAAACGCCTTGCGTACCGAACCCCATCATTCACATTTTAATCTGAAGGAAGCATTGGATTTTGTTGCCCAGGTAAAACCAAAAAAAGCATATTTCACCCATATTAGCCATTTAATGGGCTTCCACGCCGAAGTGGAAAAAAGCCTTCCGAAAAATGTTCATTTGGCCTATGATAATCTCACAATAGAAATTTGATAGCTATGGGGTTGGTACAAACCATTGTCAGATGATCAGGTAGAAACTTTATAATTAAGAATGTAAATATTGAATTGTAGTATTATGAAAAATCAAATTTTTCTTTATCTGTTTCTTTTTACGGCATTAGTATGTCTGTACCTTTTTGTGAGCAGCGGAAACATGGCTAAGGCAAACATGGATTCTATTTATAAATTAAAAGAAGAAGTAAGTACATTGGAAGATTCCTTGCAACAATCGGAGCTAAAGGTTTTAGAAATGCAATATTTTTCATTGGAGAATAATGACGATGCCCTGGCCTATTATGAGCATCTTAATTTAGAAAACCCTACGCGATACATAGCGGATAAGCTCCTAGAGACCAATGAATCCAAGGGAGATAATCCCCTAATCCCTTATGAAGGAATGGAGAACGATTTTAAAATAAATAAAATTAAAGTTTTAAACCATAAATGGATACTCGCCGATTTTTCAGATGGTAAGTATTGGGGCGAAGTTTTGATTGGTTATGAACTTAAAGATGACATGGGGGTTGATTTCACACTCAAAGATCATTTGCTTTACACAAGAAGTAATTAAGGATACTTCGCTTTTTACAAGGTTTGCTTAATAGTTTTTAGATAGACGTATGTTCCTTTAGCACTAAAGCATAGCTTATCTGTTCAATTATTATGGTTTCTACCATCGTAATACATATCATTTACTTTGCCGCCGTTACAAATTTGAGTTGTCCTAACTATTATATTCTAGTAGACAACCAATCTTTGAGTGCAAAAAAGTTTTGTGGCGCAACGCCATGACCAACGGGGAATTCTTCGAAAACATGACGGATTTTAAGTCTTTTTAGTAGATCTGGAGCTCTTTGTGCCCATTCCAAAGGAATTACCTGATCTACCTGCCCATGGGAAGCATATATATCCAGATTCGTGTAGTTTCCGTTCTCATAGCCATCTACCAGGATTCCTTCATTTATATATCCGCTAAGGGCTATTACATTTTTAATTTTGCTAGGGTAGGAGAGTGCAACACTGTAGCTTAATATGGTACCTTGGCTAAACCCTAATAAGCTTATATTTTGAGTGTCCAGGTAGTAGGCAGTACAGGCTTCATCGATGAACTGCACTATCTTTTCGCGCGATTGTATCGCTTGTTCGTCATCGCTCCATTTTCCTTTATCGGCATCAAAATTAATAGCATACCAAGCATACCCATAAGGCTGCAATGTATAAGGCGCCCTAACAGAAACAATACAAAGTTCCTCCGGTAGCTCGGCAGCAAAAGAAAATAGGTCGTCCTCATTACTACCATATCCATGCAGCATAAACAGTACAGGTACTTTTTTGTCTGTAAGAGAAGAAGGTCTAACAATATGTTCTAAGGAAAGGGGAGCTGTAGTCATCTGATTAAGAAATAAAAGTGAACCATTTTTGAAAGTAGGAACCTAGAATGGGCACAGACTGTTCTTTGTTGCTAATGGCGCCTATAAACCCATAGAACCATAGCACAAGGTAAAAGATATAAAGGCCATAGAAACCATATATGCTACCCCATTGGTTATTTAAAAGTCCAAATGCAATAAAAATCACATGTAAGCCAAAAGCCTGTCTGGTATGGAACCTTGCAAATCTATACTTTGGTTCGGCATTCATACTTAGTGCAATTAAGGAACCTATTATGGTGAGATAGGCAACGATTGCTGTGGTTTTACCAGCTACTTTATCATTATTCTTAGTCATAGCTTAAAAGTTTAAAATCAATTTATTGTTTGAAATAGTTCCCAAAACGGTTCCTTTTAATTTTGAGCCCAAAAACATACTATTTTTAGACGAACTCAGAATATCAGAAGCCAAGAATTCATATTCCGTTTCAGGTTCAAACAAAGTTAATGATGCCTTCATCCCTTCTTTTAGCTTAGGTGTTTCCATACCAAACGTTTCCCTTCCTTTCGTTAGAAGTTCAATGGTCGTTTCTAAATCTAATTCCATTTGTAGTGCACCAAAAGCAGTTTCGAGACCAATAGTTCCGTTAGCGGCATTATCAAATTCAATTTGCTTTAATTCAATATTCAATGGTCTATGGTCACTTGTTACTAAGTCGATAGTACCATTTTTAACTCCTTTAATGAGTTCCTTCCTGTCTTTTTCTGTTCTAAGCGGGGGCAGTATTTTGAAATTGGTATCATATTCGCGTAGTGCTGTATGGTTAAAAATTAGATTGTGAATGGCAACGCTACAGGTAACATGAAGCCCCTTCTTTTTAGCGGCAGCGATAAGGTTGACCGAATTTTTACTACTTATGGTAGGGATGTGTAATTTACCCCCTGTATATTCTAAAATATAAAGGTCTCGTGCTACTTGAAGTTCTTCTGCCAGTGACGGAATTCCTTTCAATCCTAATTGGGTACTTTCTGTTCCTTCGCTCACGACACCCTTTCCCGCAATTTTGGCATCCAAGGGAAACGAACAAACAGTTGCATCAAAACCCTGTGCGTATTGCAAGGCTATTTTTAAAAGATTGGAATTGGAAACAGCATGTTTATAGTCATAAAATCCTACCGCACCTGCGTTCTTCATATCATATAGTTCGGCCAAGGATTCGCCTTCACCTTTCATAGTAAGATTTCCTAAGGGATGTAATCCTGCAAGATGCTCTTTGGCAGCGTTCTTTAAAAATACAATATCCGAACTGCTGTCCGGAACGGGGTGGCTACTTGGGTTTAATACCACATCGGTAAAGCCGCTTTTAGCGGCACAATCTAGTCCGTTTGTAATGGTTTCCCTTTCCTCGTACCCAGGCTCACCAAAACTTACACCGGTATCGAACCAACCGATGCTCACATGCAGATTTTTGTGTGAAACTACTTTTGTTTTACTAGGAGGATCTATGGTGACGGCAATTTTTTCAATCATGCCGTTGGTTATCAGGATATCCCTCTTTTTTAAATGTAGCTCCCTGTTCTTGGGGTCTATTATTATGGCTGATTTTAAAAGTATTTTCATTTGCCTAGTGCGTTGTTTTCGAACTAATTTATTTCAATAATCGTTGGAAAAGGGTTTCTAAAAAGACGAACAGCAAAGCTAAAATAGCGAACCATTTCCAAAACTCGTATACACTGTTTTTCTTTTTACTTTCCTCAAAAAAGTTTGAAACGCTTTGGTGTCTTTGTTCTGCTACTAAGATGTCAAGGCTTAGATAGGATAATACACTCTCGGCCCTACTGTAATTAAAACTTATGTTCCGTAGGGAAACTCCATTGTTTTCTATACTAAATGTACCGTCTGTCGTGGGATTTTCATCAAATGAAAGTACCACCTTCTTAGGCAATAGCCTTTGTTGCGGAATAATTTTTTCTGTCCCTTTTGCCAAGGTTAGGATATTGTCCTTTGATAGGGAGATGGGAATTTCGACGGTTGTGCCTTCCCCTATGGTGCTATACAATTGTGGTGATTTTAGACTATTTCTACCCATATTATAAAATGTAGGAACGATTAAAGGGGAATTCTTAAAGTTTGAATTATCCTGTGATATACCGGCCGTGAAAAAATACGCATTACCGCTACCTGTTAAAAACGGTGCACCATTCTGCAAACTTAGTGCAGTTGGACTAGAGGTAGTTATGGTATAGGAAGTATTAACCTTTGGATACTGAAAATTAGTAACTCGTTTTTCAAACACATTTTTGTAAATCGGGTGGTCGAATAGTACATTGGCAATTGCAATTTCCTGATTTACCTTACGGTCGTATCGGGTGTTGAAATAGTACCTTGCAAGTTGATTATAGGTTGCGATGTCGATATCATCTGCCGGTATAATAATAATGTTTCCTCCGTTATCCGTATAGGATTTTATAGCAGTCGATAGTGCTGTAGGAATCGATTTTAGTTCATTTACCACGATAAGATTATAGTTCTCTAAAGCAGCGTAATTTAACTGTGTCAAACTACTAGTGGAAAAGGAAAATTCCGGATCCGTAAATATCCTTGAAAGATACTCCGTATTTGCCGTACCAAGGGAGAGTACGTTTAATTTTTCTGGGGTATCTATATTAAAGTAAAATTTGTTATCGTAGGTAAGACCTTTGTCCATTAGCACAACCTTCCCGGTAATCGATAGATTTGTAGCAATCGAAAAACGAACCGATGCCTTTTTGTTTCCGTTAAATTTAGCTGCTGTTTTCGCGATTAGGGTATCACCATTATACAAGGAAACGGCCGTGGTTTTCGCATCATGAGTTGCAGAAAGTTCGGCCGTCAGCTCCACTACATCATTATCTGCCGCACTAAGATAAAGCGAGTCTATTGAAATATTTGCAACCGATGCTAAACCTGGTTGAATATAGTGCACTGTAGTTTTCGAAAGGCTATCGAGTGGAATGGAACCCATACGATTCTGAAAATCAGAGATTAATATGGTATTTTTAATAGCCCCAGTTTCGGATTTAAAATATGTGTCGGCTGCTAATAGAATTTCTTCTATAGCTAATTGATTAGTGCTTATAGGTAGCCGAAGCAATTCATTTTGAATATCCTGTATCGTAACGTCTGGGTATACCTTACTGTTTGTAAACAGCGTAAACCGTTCTTCTTTTGGTACGTTTTTAATAAAATCCTGTACGACACTTTGTAGCAATGTACTGCCTTCCTCCTTGACTTGCATGCTAAAAGAATTGTCCAGATAAAAGACATTCTCTTTTTCTTGCAGTGCACTTTTAGCTGCTTCAAAAGGTTGGGCAAAGGTTATAACTAGTGCGGCTATGATACCCAGTCTTGTAAACAGGATAATCCATTTTTTTATGGAACTACTTTTTCTGGACTGTGAAACGACCTTTTTAAGAAGTTTTACGTTGGTAAACGGTGTTTTCTTAAATTTTCTAAGTTGAAAAAGATGAATAATAATAGGAATGACTAGAAGTAGTAGCGCCCAAAGAAGTTCTGGATATTTAAACTGCATTCCTTATTTTGATTATGCAAAGATACTTATTTTGGGTGTACCAACTTCAGCCTGGTTGGGTTAATATTTGGCTATTTTAAACAATTTATAATGGTGCGTTTTAACAGAAAAAAAAGTAGTGAATCATTGGTTTTTTTTCCAGTG
>CAZUIE010000072.1:6602-17161 GCA_964620945.1 uncultured Maribacter sp. | reverse complement strand
GTTTTGTTTTAGAAAGAATTGGGATTTTAAAAGGTGTTCCGGTCTTATTTCTGTTGGCCATAAGCCATAAGTCACCATCTATTCCTGTAATTACGCATTTTTTATCTAAACTCATAATGTCCCCATATGATATCCCGGTATAGCAGCTAAAAACAAATAAGTCTCTTACGGTGGCTAAGCGCTCAATAGGGGTACTAAGTTCCTCTATACTATTAAGTTCTAGTTGTGTTAGAAACTCTCGCTCTCTTTTTTCTAGCTTGGGTTTGAATTTCACAAAAGGGTCACGTTCAATCCATTCCATATGGTAGGCTAGCGTAACCATTCTTCGTAAACGTTGAATATGCTTCATGACAGCATTATTGCCTATCTTACCTTGGTAATGTTTAGGTTGGTAAGAACGCAGGAAACTTTCTAGTCCTAATACAAATTGATAGTCCAAATCTTGAAGAGGTAAGTCATCTCTACTGTATTCCTTTTTTATATACTCTAATATATATTTCTGGCTGGTCTCGTAATGGCATAAGGTCTTAGGTGCTAATTTAACACCCATTTTTTCATTATGGTAATTGATAATATCCCTTAGTGAGTGGTTCTTTTTATCCTCCCCCAAGAAGCGAGCTTTAATTAGTTGTGGGGTCACTACTTTGGATTCATTTTTTAAATCTCTAAAGCAACTAACTATTTCAGACTTTACTTCGTCCAAGTAATAATTTATTTCTCTTGCCATTTTCCCATTACCACTGGCTTTTTGACGTTTGGAATCCCATAAGTTGATATCTACCTTTTGTTTTAAGCTGATATTGACCTTTTTCCCATTCAGGGTAATACGAGCATAGATGTTGGAACAGTTGTTTTTGTCAGCTCGTTTGGTGTAAATCCAAAAAAGAATTGAAAATGTTGATGTGGTGCGCATAGTTGTCGTCTTTTTTATTGAACAATCAGTTAGACGAAAGTCAAATCAACTAAGCAAGAAATAATACTTTATTTTAAGCAAGATATGAAAGTGTTGACACTTATGTTGACGAATTTGAATTATGTTGACGGTTTGTGAACTTTTAAAACCAATTCAAATCAATTCATATGATTACCTAAAAAAAATAAAACCTTGCAAATCATAAGATTAGCAAGGTTTTGGTCTCGGATGGTCTCCGTTTCAGTGACCTGGCTGGGGCTCGAACCCAGGACCCTCTCCTTAAAAGGGAGATGCTCTACCAACTGAGCTACCAGGTCAAAATGTCAGTGCTTTCATTCTCTGAATGCGGGTGCAAATATAAGTTGATATCTTCACTTACCAAACGCTTTTTAAGATAAATTTCTTTTTTTTTGATATCGTTTAAATATAGTTGAATTTTACACAAAACAAACACGTGAAAATAGTATTGGTAGGATACATGGGTAGTGGAAAAACTACCATAGGAAAGTTAGTAGCTAACCACTTGAGAATTAAATTTTTAGATTTAGACGCGTATATAGAACAGGCGGAAGGGCAAACCATCGCAGAGTTATTTTCAAATAAGGGCGAACTCTATTTTAGAAAAAAAGAGTTTTTTTATCTCAAGGAAATTTTAAGCTCCAATTCTAATGTTCTTTTGTCTACGGGAGGAGGAACACCTTGTTATGGCAACAACATGAAGGTTATAACCAATGCTACAAAAAACAGTATTTACCTAAAGGTTTCACTGGGAGAACTTATAAGAAGACTCTCTGTTGAGAAAGATCAAAGACCAATAATAAGTGGAATCACAGATGACGAGTTACCTGAATTTATAGGAAAACACTTGTTTGAACGCAGCTTTTATTACCACCAAGCCCAAACAAGGTTATCGTGCGATGGAAGGTCCCCAGAGGAGTTGGCTATGGAAATTGTAAATAGCTTAGTTTAGAAATACCCTATCGTTCTTAGATTCAAAGAATACGTTTACGTGTTCTTGCAGGGAAGTGGATAAGGAAATACCCTTGTAATCTGCTTTTACTGGGTATTTTTTATGGTTTCTGTTTACTAAAACAGCTGTTTTAAGTTGCTTTAAAGGTGTTTTTAGAAAATGATGAACACCATAAATAAGCGTTGTACCAGAATTGAGTACATCATCTACCAACACGATAGATTTATTCTTAAAATCTTCTTCTGAAATAGAAGTACTTACCCCACTTTTTAAGGGATTGCTCTTGTCCATTAGTACCTTACATAGCGTAATCTCTGCATTGGTAATCTTGCGAAGTACGGCAATTATTTTTTTTGCAAACTTAAGTCCCCCTCCATCTATCCCAGCAATAACGATTTCTTTCTCATCTACATTTGCTTCATAAATTTGATAGGCAATACGTTTGGTCTTAAATTGTATTTGGTCGTGGGAAAGGATGAGCTGTTCCATTAGTTAAGTGCTTTATTTTTTAAAGATACCATTTGTTTTGATTAGGCATTGTTGTCTGCCTCCGAACTGTTCGGATTTTTATCGGATGTAGGCTCATCCAAATAGTCTTCTATTTCTCTTCGGTCTTTTTTCGTGGGTCTGCCCGCCCCTTTTTTTCTGTAGTATTCTTTCGAGTATTTTAATAAGTCCTTGTGCTCAAATGCCTCTTTCGGTGTGGTATCTTTTCTGTAAATATCCACCAATTTAGCTCCAACACGGCTAGGTGGTATATCCACTACGGTAAATTGATAATTAATTTGGTTTTTGCGTACAATGATAGTGTCCATTGGAAAAACTTCCCTTCCTGGTTTTGCAACGTGGCCATTTATTTTAACATGACCTTTTTTACAGGCATTTGTAGCAATATTCCTAGTTTTAAAGTAACGTGTACTCCATAAGTATTTATCTATGCGCATTCCTAATAAAAATCTTTGTTAAGGTTCGAAGCAAAAATAGGGGAAAATTGTATCTTGCGCCCTTAATAATTTAGATGATGAAAGTTAAGAATATCTGTTGGCTTGTATGCATAGCAATTACACTATGGTCCTGTGGAAATGACGACAGCGGAGGACAACCTCCGGTTGAGGTAGTACCACCAAGATTGTTAAGCGAGCAGGTTGATACCGATGATGCGGAGATAGTGACTTTTTTACAGACCCATTTTTATAATTACGAAGAATTCCAAAGCCCTACGGCCGACTTTGATTTTAGAGTTCGTTTCGACACGATTGCTGGCGAGAATGCTAACAAAATATCAATTTTTGATAGTGGACAGTTGGCAGGTGTAACGTTTGGTACAGAAGTGATTTCTGTAAATTCCAATGAATTTCAAAGAACGGATGGTGAAGTTGTAGAGCATAAGTTATATTATTTAGTGGTTAGACAAGGAGGGTCTGAAACCACTCCTACTATTGGGGATAATTATGCGGTAAGGTATGAGGGTTTGTTGTTAGATGGTACTGTGTTCGATTCTAGTGTAAGCCAGCCCGTACAATTTAACCTTTCCCAAGTAGTAAAAGGCTTTGGTAACGGATTAAGATTCTTTAAAAGTGGTACCCAGGCTATTGAAAACGGTGATGGAACATTTACCTACGATGACTATGGAATAGGGGCCATCTTTATGCCCTCCGGTCTAGGTTACTTTAGTATTCCAACCAGTAATTTAATACCTCCTTATGCGCCTTTAGTATTTAAGGTAGATGCGTTCAGTTATGAGCCTAATACTGATTTGGATGGAGACGGCATTCCTTCTATTATGGAAGACCTAAACAACAACGGAAATTTAAACGACGATAATACGGATGCGGCCGACGAACAAATAGGTATCCCAAATTATCGTGATGCGGATGATGACAACGATGGTATTCCTACAATAGAAGAAATTAATTTAAACCCTGATGGCTCTTTCTTTTCCTTTAAGGATACCGATGGCGACGGAATTTCCGATCATTTGGATATTGACTCATAAAACACACAGATTAGAGCGTAAAAAGCCCCTGATAATTCATTATCAAGGGCATTTTTATTTACGATTACTACTACTAAATAACCACTATAATTTTAGCGATAAGCTTAAAATAATTTGATCTGGTCTGGTATCTACCCGATCTCCGTTTAAGGTGCCTATGTTACTGTTTACAAAATTTAGTTCATTCTCGCTGAGCCCTCTCTCATACCTCACATCCAAACCAAACTTCCCAAAACTTACGCCTGCACCTATATGTAGACCAACAGTAAAATCATTCTCAACAGTGTCGATACTTACACCATCAAATTTGCTGTTCAGAATATATTGAAACGCGGGACCTGCAAATACGTTTAACGGACCAATGACATTAAGCCCCACTAAAACTGGAACGTCCAATTTATTTAATTTTAAATCTCCTTCGTTATATCCAGAGGTTGTGCTGGTATAAATCAATTCTGGTCTCAGATAAACTTTATTCCCCAGTTTACCAAAAACGCCAATATGGTAGCCCACATTTCTGTCCGGCGAATTTATAGCGTTTTCAGCAGAGTTAAAGAAATCCCCGTTTCCGGCATAGTTTACTCCACCTTTTAAACCAAAACCGGAACCCGTTTGGGCATAACCAAAAAATCCCGATAGCACCAGTGCTGTAATTAAAGCTAATTTTTTCATAATCATGTTGTTTTGATGAGCGTAGTGGTAATCAATAATAGTACCAAACAGCTCATTTCTCGTTATATCAACAGAACGCAAAGTCTTCTGCTTTATTGTTTTATGGAAATCAACAACAGCAGTCAGAACTGTTAGCTGAGCCATTCTTTTACGGGTAATGGGTTTTAGATATTTACTTTTAATTAAGTTTTGGCGACGGTGAGTTCATTATATTTGTATCCTTATTTATACGCTTTTGAAATTTACCTTACACAAGACCGATCTTCTTAGCAAAGCCCGTGCAGGAACTATACAAACGGACCATGGCGCCATAGAGACCCCAATTTTTATGCCTGTAGGTACCGTAGCATCGGTAAAGGGGGTACATCAGAAAGAATTGAGGGAGGAGATTGACCCCGATATTATTTTGGGGAATACCTATCATTTATTTTTAAGGCCAAAGACACAGATATTAAAGAGTGCCGGTGGCCTGCATAAATTCATGGGATGGGATAGAAATATCCTTACGGATAGCGGAGGGTACCAAGTGTATTCCCTATCTGCAAATAGGAAAATAAAGGAGGAAGGGGTTAAGTTTAAATCCCATATAGACGGTTCTACCCATATGTTTACTCCAGAGAATGTTATGGAAATTCAGCGGGTCATCGGAGCAGATATTATTATGGCCTTTGATGAATGTACACCCTATCCTTGCGACTACAACTATGCAAAACGTTCAATGCATATGACACATCGTTGGCTAGATAGATGTATCAACCATTTGGAAAAAGTACCTTTTGAGTATGACTACTCACAAGCGTTTTTTCCTATTGTTCAAGGGTCTACTTACAAGGATTTAAGAAGGCAGTCCGCAGATTACATCGCTAATGCTGGCGCAGTAGGCAATGCCATAGGTGGCCTATCGGTAGGTGAGCCGGCAGAAGAGCTATATGCAATGACGGAAGTGGTATGCGAAATCCTCCCGGAAGACAAGCCAAGATATTTGATGGGCGTAGGAACACCGATCAATATTTTGGAGAACATAGCCTTAGGGGTAGATATGTTCGATTGTGTAATGCCCACAAGAAATGCCAGAAACGGAATGTTGTTTACTGCACACGGTACCATCAACATAAAAAATAAGAAGTGGGAAGATGACTTTTCCGTACTGGATGAAATGGGAACTACATTTGTTGATCAAGAATACAGTAAAGCTTATTTGCGTCATTTGTTTGCCGCCAACGAATACCTTGGAAAACAAATAGCGACCATACATAACCTAGGTTTTTATCTATGGCTGGTGCGTGAGGCAAGAAAGCACATATTGGCAGGTGATTTCAGGGAATGGAAAGATAGGATGGTAAAACAAATGGATAAAAGGCTGTAATGCTTTCGATACTAGATAAATATATACTAAAACGATATCTGGCCACATTCGCTTTAATGTTGCTGCTCTTTATTCCCATAGGTATTATGGTGAACTTGGCGGAGCAGATTGGTAAAATGATTGATAATGAAGCTCCCCTAAACGAAATTTTAGTCTATTATCTCAACTTTACCATCTATATTGGCAATCTGCTTTTTCCAATTTTTCTTTTTTTATCCGTGATCTTTTTTACTTCAAAGCTTGCGAACAACACAGAAATAGTAGCGATATTAAGTTCCGGAGTGTCTTATGGTAGGTTCTTAAGACCGTACCTTATTGGGGCATCCCTTATTGCAATATTGATGTTTTTTATGACCATGTTTATTGTCCCCAACGCAAGTCTTGGCTTCAATGAATTTAAGTTTAAATACCTTAAAAAAGGCAAGCAAGACCGTGTTACCAGTAATATTTTTAATCAATTGAACGAAAGGGATTTTATTTATGTGAGTAGCTTTGATCCGGCACGGCAATTGGGGAATAATTTTACATTTGAGCGTTTTGACGAAAACAACGAGCTTGAATTTAAGATAGCTGCAGCAAACATCAGATGGGTCGATAAAGACAGTACATATAGGTTAACCTCTTACAATAAGAGAATCGTTAGGGGAGATACCGCGCTTATTGAAAGCAAAAGACGACTGGATACCTTGTTCCCTTTTAGAATAAACGATCTAACCCAGGTTTCTTACGTAGCGGAAACTAAGAATCTTTATGAGCTGGACGAGTTTATTAAAAGTCAAAAAAGAAAGGGTGCGTCAAATATTAATACTTATGTTTTGGTAAAGTATAAAAGATGGGCTTTACCATTAACAGCCTTTATTCTTACGATTATCGCGGTTGCGGTGTCTTCTGTAAAAAGACGTGGCGGAATGGGTGTTAACCTTGCCTTTGGTATTTTGGTAGCCTTTGTATTTGTATTTTTTGATAAGGTTTTCGGAACCTTGGCAGAGCAGTCCGGATTTTCACCACTATTGGCAGTTATTATTCCTAATGTAGTCTTCGGCGCCTTGGCTTTTTACCTATTACAAAATGCAAAAAGATAGGTTACATAATCTCGTTCACCTTCATTTCATCGTTTTTATTTATGGCTTTACGGCAATTCTGGGAAAACTTATTTCTATAGATTCCTTGCCGCTTGTCTGGTTCCGAATGGGGCTGGCCGCTATATTCATTTTCGTTTATATACGGTTATCTAAATTTACGCTATTGGTAAATTTTAAAACTATGCTCTGGTTCGTTTTTGCCGGTATCATAGTGTCTTTACACTGGGTAACTTTTTTTTGGGCTATCAAGGCATCTACCGTTTCCGTTGCTTTGGCCATGATGTCTACGGGAACTTTTTTTACGGCTTTGTTGGAGCCGCTTGTTTATAAACGTAAGTTGATAGGGTATGAGCTACTATTTGGATTATTGGTCATTTTTGGCCTTTATCTCATTTTTCGTGTGGAGTCTATCTATAGTCATGGTATGCTTATCGCTTTGGTCTCCGCCTTTTTAGCTGCGGTTTTTTCTATTGTCAATGCACAGTTGGTAAAAGAGAACAGACCGTCTGTAATATCCTTTTATGAACTAGGTATCGGAACCTTGTTTTTAAGCCTTTTATTAGGTGTTTCTGGTGGGTTTGGTCCTAATTTTTTCTCGATGCAATTAATGGACTGGTGGTATCTCATTGTTTTGGCCTTCCTCTGTACCTCGTATGCCTTTATTGCATCCGTAAAGATTATGAGGGTGCTTACCCCGTATACCGTTATGCTAACCACGAATTTAGAACCTGTGTACGGTATTCTATTGGCATGGGCTATTTTTGGGTCCGAGGAGAAGATGAATCTACTATTTTATCTAGGTGCCCTTATCATTCTCGTAACCGTTATTGCAAACGGTGTTTTAAAACACAAGGCTAGTAAAAAACAGACTTGACCTAAAGATTAGCTATTAAAGTTTTATCTTTGACCCCACAACTAACTAAATCTTTTTTTGAACTATGGAATATTTGGATTTTGAACTTCCTATAAAGGAGTTGGAAGAACAATTGGACAAGTGTATGATTATTGGGGAAGAGAGTGATGTTGATGTTACCGAAACCTGCAAACAGATAGAAAAAAAATTAACCGAGACCCGAAAGGAAATCTACAAAAACCTTACGGCATGGCAACGGGTTCAGCTTTCAAGGCATCCAAACAGGCCCTATACTTTAGATTATATAAAAGCGATTTGCGGTGATACTTTTTTGGAATTGCATGGAGATCGCACTGTAAAGGATGACAAGGCAATGATAGGCGGTCTAGGAAAAATTGGTGATCAGTCCTTCATGTTCATTGGGCAACAAAAAGGGTATAACACAAAAACAAGACAGTATCGGAATTTTGGTATGGCAAATCCGGAAGGATACCGTAAGGCACTGCGACTTATGAAATCTGCCGAAAAGTTTGGTATACCGGTGGTCTGTTTAGTAGACACTCCTGGAGCATATCCTGGAATCGAAGCAGAGGAACGTGGACAGGGAGAGGCCATTGCACGAAATATTATAGAAATGACCAGGCTTAAAGTACCTATCATCGTTGCGATTATAGGTGAAGGTGCATCAGGTGGTGCTTTGGGTATTGGTGTAGGGGATAAAGTTCTGATGTTGGAAAACACGTGGTATTCCGTTATTTCGCCCGAATCTTGTTCCTCAATATTATGGAGAAGTTGGGAATACAAGGAAATTGCTGCGAGCGCTTTAAAGTTGACGGCGATCGATATGAAAAAATTAAAATTAATAGACGAAATTGTTAGGGAGCCAGCTGGTGGCGCACATGCCAATAGGGAAAAAACATTTGAAATTTTAAAGAATAAAATAGTTTTACATTATGGCGAACTTCAAAAGTTATCACCAAAAGAACTCGTAAAACAACGTATGGAAAAGTACGAAGAGATGGGTGTTTTTAATGATCGATAGACCATTTTTGCAACCCCAGGAAAATCCAGCGGTTTTAATCGCTGGATTTTTTTTGTTATCAACATATAATTGTAACTTATTAACAGGTAATTGTTAGTGAACTGTGAACATCCTAAACCGGAATTTCAGTGTTAGCTAAATGTTAATTGCATATTTTCGCACTCATGGAGAACACCAAACCCTTAGTTGGTCGTAAGATTGACAAATCTACTATCATAAACCTTGAAAGAGGTAAGATTCCGCCACAAGCTGTTGATTTGGAGGAGGTTGTGATTGGAGCGATGATGATTGATAAAAAGGGAGTAGATGAGGTTATCGATATTTTGCATCCAGATGTATTTTACAAGGATGCACATAGATTCATTTATGAGGCAATATTCATTTTGTTCGAAGAATCGCAACCAGTTGATTTATTAACCGTTTCTTCTCAATTAAAGAAATCTGGGAAACTTGAGAGTATAGGAGGTGATTTTTACCTGATAAAACTCACACAAAAGGTGGCTTCTTCCGCCCATATCGAATTTCATGCACGTATTATTCTTCAAAAATACATTCAACGTAGCCTTATTAAGATATCCAATGAAATTATTGAAGAGGCATACGATGAAAGCACTGATGTTTTTGACCTGCTGGATGCCGCAGAGTCCAAGTTATATGATGTTACTCAAGGTAATCTAAAGCGTTCTGCGGAAACTGCGCAGAACTTGGTGATACAAGCTAAGAAAAGAATTGAGGAAATTGCGAATAAAGAAGGGTTGAGTGGTGTCCCTTCTGGCTTTGATAAGGTGGACAAACTGACTTCCGGTTGGCAACCCAGTGATTTAATAATCATTGCAGCCCGTCCGGGTATGGGAAAAACCGCACTTACCTTGTCCATGGCCAAGAACATGGCGGTAAACCATAATATTCCTGTAGCATTTTTCTCCTGTGAGATGTCATCCGTACAATTGATTACACGTTTGATTTCTTCAGAAACCGGACTTTCTTCTGAAAAATTACGTACAGGTAAATTGGAAAAACACGAGTGGGAACAGCTAAACGTAAAGGTAAAGGCTTTGGAGAAGGCTCCTTTGTTCATAGATGATACACCATCGCTGTCCATTTTTGATTTACGGGCAAAGGCAAGACGTCTTGCTTCACAACATGGTATAAAAATGATCGTTATCGATTATTTACAGTTGATGACTGCTGGAAGCTCTCAAAAAGGAGGAAACAGGGAACAGGAAATATCAACAATTTCGCGTAACCTAAAGGCCTTGGCAAAGGAATTAAATGTTCCTGTTATCGCTTTATCACAGCTATCAAGGGCTGTAGAAACACGTGGAGGTAGTAAGCGTCCATTATTATCCGACCTTCGGGAATCTGGGGCCATAGAGCAAGATGCCGATATTGTAGCGTTTATTTACAGACCTGAATATTACAAGATAGATGAGTGGGACGATGAAGAAAGAAGTCCTACGCAAGGTCAGGGAGAATTGATTGTAGCCAAGCATAGGAATGGCGGATTAGAAAATATCCGACTGAAATTTATTGGTAACTTAGGTAAGTTCGATAATCTTGACGATTTTGATTCACCTTTTGAGTTTCAGTCTAAAATGAATGAAAACGACGAAAATCCCTTTGCGACGAAAAATCTACCCACCACGGATCAAGCTTTTGGTAGTA
>CAZUIE010000072.1:0-6502 GCA_964620945.1 uncultured Maribacter sp. | reverse complement strand
CAATTCTTATACCTATGGATGCCGACTCCCAGAAAAATCATTTAAAAGCCTACGGTATTACCTATTGGGTGCTGGCAAAACAACAAAAAGTACAATGGTTGTTGAACTATAGAGGTGGCTCTTTCTTGTTGCCAGACGGAGAAAGTATTCGAAAAGAGTGTCAAATACGGGGAGTGTCTTTTGAAGTACTATCCGATAATCAAGCAAATACTATTTTGGACGACATTAGTAGTCCGTCCAAAAATCAGGACGCCGTGATTCTAGAAAAAGCGCCAAAAATCGCAGTCTACTCACCGCAAGGAAATCAGCCATGGGACGATGCCGTTACAATGGTGCTGACCTATGCGGAGATACCATATGTTACCGTATATGATGAAGAAGTATTGAACGATAAGCTGGCATTATATGACTGGTTGCACTTGCATCATGAGGATTTTACGGGACAGTACGGCAAGTTTTATGGAGCATATAGGGCCACGCCTTGGTATATAGAAGGAAAAAAAGAGTCTGAAAAATTAGCTAAAAAATTGGGCTATGAAAAGGTTTCTACCGAAAAAGGTGCCGTTGCATTAAAAATTAGGAATTATGTTATTGGAGGTGGCTTTATGTTTGCGATGTGTTCCGCAACCGATAGTTTTGATATTGCCCTTTCTGCGGATGGGGTAGATATCTGTGAACCTATGTTTGATGGTGACGCCTCTGACCCTAATTATCAAGCTAGTTTGGATTATAGAAAAACATTTGCTTTTACTGATTTTACCTTGGAAAGAAACCCAGCTAAATACGAGTTTTCTTCTATAGATATGACTACTCAAAGAGGAAATGTTCCCAAGGAGTCGGATTACTTTTCGTTGATGGACTTTTCGGCTAAATGGGATGCTGTTCCTACCATGCTTTGCCAAAATCACACGACTT
This sequence comes from uncultured Maribacter sp., assembly GCA_964620945.1. GTDB lineage: Bacteria > Bacteroidota > Bacteroidia > Flavobacteriales > Flavobacteriaceae > Maribacter. The sequence continues at coordinate 5,587 of CAZUIE010000072.1, read as the reverse complement.
TGGTAAAAGGGTTTATGGGGCAGACCACAGCCTTCAACAGATCACAGATTAAACCCACGGTGTTAGTCCTAGGTGAAAATAAGTTAAACGGGGAAGCCAGGTATATACATGGTATAAAAGGGAAAGGTTTTTTTACCTTTTATGGTGGTCATGATCCAGAGGACTATCAGCATAGAGTAGGAGACCCCAAAACTGAATTGGAACTTCATCCCACATCTCCTGGTTACCGCTTAATTTTAAACAATGTCCTGTTTCCCGCAGCACGCAAAAAGAAACAGAAAACTTAATTTGTTTTGGAATTGGTTTGCGAAGAATAGGTGCTTTCAAAGATTTTATCCGCATTGGCCGACTCAAATCCGTCCCTTCTTTGTGCTCTAGAAAGTTCAGACTTTGCAATATCTTTAAATTCAGGTAAAGCAAGCCGTTCGGCAAACTCCACATAGCTTCCGGGAATCTTTGTTTTTTTACCGTTTTTAAACGTAGCCTCCATCATCTTGGCAACAGAACTACTTTGCCTAAGAAGTCCATCTGCACTTTGCTTTATGATACCGCCAGAGTTATTTAGTTGTATACCGATATCTAGCAAAAATGAGTTAAAACCTTCCATGGTATTATATCCATTTTTGAGTTCATGAACACTAATGGTATAATGATTTAAATAATAGCGATTATAAATTACCCAAGCAGCATATTCGCTATCAGCTGCAAGTGTTTGATAATCTTCTATGGTTGGTAAGTCCCATAACGAAGAATAGAAGAACTTTCCAACAGCTTCTACATCGTTCAGGTCTAAGTCATCTACGGGGTCGGAAGTAATCTCCGAAGTATATTTGGCAACTAGTTGAGCGGTAGTTGCAGACAAGTCAGAAACTCGCAGCTCACTTATAAATATTCTAGGGTATTCCGGTGCAGGTGGCGCGTACCAAAAGGCATTTAATTTCTTGCCTTCAAAGTAATAATAATCCCTTTTTTCATATCCGTAGTGCAAGAAAATTTTTTCTAAAGAGGGGATTCCTAAAAATGGAACGCCTAGTGTCCTAAAAGCGATATGATCATTCACTATTTCATCTTCTGATGTTATAACGCCCCTGTTCAATAGGGCGTTAGATACCTTTTGTACATCCGTAACGTTTTGTTTGTAGGGTTCAAACAATAAGGTCATAAGTTTGGCTAGCGCAGCGTTTTGATTAAAATTCATAGGGATGGGATTATGTACTTGTTTTTTAAGTAAATTTTATATTGATGGATTTAAAAGTTTGAACAAATCAAGAAATTTACAATTAGAAATGATAATTTTCTCGTTGGTAGTTGCTGATTATAATTGGGACAAAAGTTTTTCCAAGACCACTTCAACACCAAAATCATCATTGGATAACGTATGGTAATTTGCGGAGTTTTTAACGTTAGAATGGGCATTCTCCATAGCAAAACTGAAATCGGATAGTGCCAACATTTCCAAATCATTATTATAATCTCCAAAAACCATGAGTTGGCTTGGTTTAATATTATGATTGTTCATTACTTGTTGCAAGGCATAACCTTTATTAGCATTGGCACTAGAGACGTCTACCCAATTATTTCCAGATATTTTAACTTGAAGTGTCGTCTCTAATTGTTTTACATGAGGGTAGATAAAACGTTCCGAACTTTCAAAATGATATAGGGCCACTTTGATAATTTCGGAGGTAACTGTTTCAAGTTGATCTACCAGTTTAAATTCCGAATAATATTCCTTTAATTTCTCAACAAAAGCATCTGATTTTGGACTAAGGTATGCCGTATGCTTTCCGCAAAGTACCGGATGTATGTCTTCTTTTCCGTTTAGGATTTCCAAGGTTTCGGTCACATAGTGGTTTGGTAGGGGAGTGGATAGCAACTCCTTGCCTTGCTGCATTACAAAACCTCCGTTTTCGGCTACCACGATAATATCATTCTTGATAGGGTGTAGTTTATCAATGATGCTGTTGTATTGTCTGCCACTAGCTGCAACGAATAGTATATCTTTTGCTTGTAGCTTGGTAATTAAGTTAAAAAAACGCGCACTAACTTCATGATTTGAATTTAGTAGGGTACCGTCCATATCGGTAACCACCATTTTTATTTTGGATAAATCCATGTGATACTTATTTTAGTGGTCAAAGGTATTTGAATAGGAATGAATCTCCATGATAATTTCCTAGGTTTTAACCTATAGCTTATAATAGTTTTTATGATGTGGTTTCAATATAGTTTTAGGCTGCCCTCATTTTCTCGAGGATTTCACTTGATTACAGATAAGGTTCTAATGGAATGTCCTGGGATTTCAAAAATTAATACTGGTGTATGTCACGTATTTATTAAACATACATCGGCAAGTTTAACGATAAATGAAAATGCCGACCCAACCGTCCGAGCAGATTTTGAAAGTCATCTGAATACCATGGTACCCGAAAACAGAACGTATTACACACATACGTATGAAGGTGCAGATGACATGCCGGCACATATCAAAGCGTCTCTAATGGGTGCCTCTGTTCAAATCCCCATTACAAATGGGAATTTGAATTTGGGAATATGGCAGGGGATTTATCTTTGCGAGCATCGAAATAATGCATCTAGACGAAATCTAATTATTACCTTAAGTGGTGTTTAGTACTAAATCCGTGAGTATTAGTTTCGTAAGATGAGTTGGGAATGCCTAACTTAAATCTTAGTAGCTAGTTGAATAGTAACAGAAATAAATCTATACTAATGACAACAGAAGAATCGATTTTAAACAAAGTTCAAATTTTAATTACCAATCATTTTCCAACCCCTCAAGAAGCTTTTAATTTTTTTGATGCCGATAATAATCAAAAGCTAACTAAGGGTGAAATAGTTCAATTATTAAAGGAAGCAGAAATTAGTGGATTTTTAAGAGGGATAGTTTCTTCCAAGTTAGTGGAGGGATATGATAAGAATAAAGATGACTTAATTGATTGGGAAGAATTTAGTTTGGCAATTTCAAAAATCAAGGGTTAAAGTAAAAAATCCGATTCGTTAGAATCGGATTCTTTTAGTGAGATATATGTGTTGAATTTATTTTACCTGATCTACAACTGCTTTAAAAGCATCTGGGTGATTCATGGCCAAATCTGCTAGAACTTTTCTGTTTAGCTCTATCTTGTTGGATTTAACCTTACCCATAAATTGAGAGTAGGACATTCCGTGTAATCTGGCACCGGCATTAATACGGGTAATCCATAGGGCACGAAAAGTTCTCTTTTTGTTTCTTCGGTCTCTATAAGCATATAACATTGCTTTTTCAACCGCGTTTTTAGCTACTGTCCAGACGTTTTTACGTCTCCCAAAGTAACCTTTGGCTTGCTTCATTACCTTTTTTCTTCTGGCTCTAGAAGCTACTGCATTTACTGATCTTGGCATTTTTGTCTAATTTTTTGTAGTAGGCGTCCTGTTTGTATCATATGGAACTTTTGTTGCCTAACTCCATGGTTAATAATTTTACCTTTTAAAAAAGCGAGTTTATTTTAAACGTAACTGCTCTTTTATACTGTTTACGTCATGCTGATGCACTAAAGTGTCATGCGTTAACGCAAGCTTACGCTTTTTGGATTTCTTCGTAAGAATGTGACTCTTAAAAGCATGTTTTCTTTTAATTTTACCTGTACCTGTTAGCTTAAAACGCTTTTTGGCACTGGATTTTGTTTTCTGTTTAGGCATTGTCTCCTATTTAATTAATTAATCTCACTATGTTTGTTGAACCTTAGTAGGTTTTAAGACCTATCATTATTCAGCTATTTTCAATTTAAACGCCGCTTACGATAAGAAAGCAGCGTTTCGTATGTTCCTATGTTAGATTCACTTGTTAGTGAATCCGCTGTTTTATTTACCTTTCGTCTTAGGAGCTATAAACATGGTCATTCTCTTTCCTTCTAACTTAGGCATTTGTTCTACTTTTCCTAATTCTTCCAATTCTGAAGCTAACTTCAAAAGTAGGATTTCTCCCTGATCTTTATAAACGATTGAACGTCCTTTAAAAAATACGTACGCCTTTAATTTAGCTCCTTCTTTTAAGAATTTTTCTGCGTGTTTTTTCTTAAACTCATAATCATGGTCATCTGTATTTGGACCAAACCGAATTTCTTTAACTACGACTTTGGAGGCCTTCGCCTTCATGGCCTTATCTCTCTTCTTCTGTTCGTATAAGAATTTCTTATAGTCTATTATTTTACAAACAGGAGGTTTTGCTTTTGGTGAAATCTCTACCAAATCCAATTCTAATTCCTTGGATAAATCCAAAGCTTTTCTGATAGGGTATATACCAATTTCCACATTGTCGCCAACCAACCTCACTTCTGGAGCAAGTATTTTTTCATTGATATTGTGGGGATTTTTATTTTCCCTTCTAGGTTGAGGCCTAAATCTTTTACGTATTGCTATGACTATTAATTTTTAATTAAACATAATTTTTTTAAAACGACTTTAAGGTACCATTTATTTCATTGTTTACCAAGTCTGTAAACGCTTCTATCGTAATTGCTCCCAAATCTTCACCGCCATGTTTTCTAACAGAAATGGTATTTGCCTTTTCATCATTTTCTCCAACAATCAGCATAAATGGTATTTTATTCATCTCTGCTTCTCGTATTTTCTTGCCAATAGTTTCATTTCTATCATCCAAGAGGGCGCGAATTTCGTTATTTTCTAGGGATTTTAAAACTTTTTCCGCATATTTTTCATGTTTCTCACTAACAGGTAAAATTATTGCTTGTTCCGGAGTTAACCAAAGTGGAAAATTCCCTCCCGTATGCTCCAATAACAAGGCGATAAAACGTTCCATGCTACCAAAAGGCGCTCTATGTATCATTACAGGTCTGTGCAGTTCGTTATCACTTCCTTTGTAGGTAAGGTCAAACCGCTCTGGTAGGTTGTAGTCCACTTGTATGGTTCCCAGTTGCCATTTCCTTCCCAGAGCATCTTTTACCATAAAATCTAGCTTTGGACCATAAAAGGCAGCTTCTCCCTTTTCTATAACATAGTCGAGTCCTTTTTCATCTGCTGCGTTGATGATGGCTTGCTCGGCCTTTTCCCAGTTTTCAACAGAACCAATGTATTTATCCGGATTGTCAAGGTCTCTAACGGATACTTGCGCTGTGAAATTTTCAAAACCAAGAGATTTTAATACATATAAGGACAAATCAATCACATCTTTAAACTCTTGATCCAATTGTTCTGGCATGCAAAAAATATGTGCGTCGTCTTGCGTAAAGCCTCTTACCCTTGTTAGTCCATGTAATTCTCCACTTTGTTCATACCTATATACAGTACCAAACTCCGCATACCTTTTTGGTAGATCCCTGTAGCTGAAAGGCTTTGCGTTGTAGATTTCGCAATGATGTGGACAATTCATTGGTTTTAGTAAGAACTCTTCGTCTTCTTTGGGTGTTTTTATAGGCTGAAAGCTATCTTCACCATATTTGGCATAATGCCCCGAGGTAACATAGAGTTCTTTTTGCCCTATATGAGGCGTTATGACCATCTCATAACCCGCCTTCTTTTGTGCCTTTTTAAGAAACTGCTCTAAACGTTCTCTTAGTGCTGCACCTTT
>CAZUIE010000071.1:15522-17222 GCA_964620945.1 uncultured Maribacter sp. | reverse complement strand
CCTCGTTTTTCTCGTAAATGGAAACCTCATTGCCTTCTTTTGCAAGATAACATGCTGCCGAAAGCGACGAGAAACCAGAACCTATAATATTGATTTTTATACCCATAAAATGTAAAAAGCAGGATTTAGTGATTACAAACGACTAACAACTTGGTCTATAGAATGGAAGGTTTTTACAAAATTAGGCAACTGGGATTCATCCAAATGCTGAACCTGTCTTCCTAGAATCCAAAGGTTGGGATTATTATACTCGCTAACCAAATCCTTAAACTCCTCTATGTACTTTTCAATGCGGTCTTTTTCCGGTACGACGGTAAAATAAGAAAGAAAGTATATGTTATCAAAATACTTCATCAAGTCCATAAGATTTTCCATGGGTATAGTCTGCCCTAAATAAATACTTTTATATCCCCTAAGAATTATTTCGTAATTAAGGTAAAGCAGCCCTATCTCATGTATCTCATTTTCAGGTAAGAAAGCTACAAAGACTTTGTCCGTCTTAGTAGGTTTTAAATGTTGTAACTTTTCTGTATTGATGAGGATTTTTTGTTTTATCAAACTGGTGATAAAATGCTCATGAGCTGGACTAATAGTATCTGTTTGCCATAAAAGCCCTAGTTCGTTGAGCAAGGGTATAAAGGTTTCTTTGAAAACCTCCCTAAACGATTTTTCGTTTATTAAACTATTGTAGGTATTAAAGAAAATAGTTTGGTCAAAATTCATCATGGCCAATTTAAAAGCATTCATGGCATGATTCTTAGGGCTATTCTTTGATACTATTTCCCGAACTACTATGGGAATGTCTCGTTCTGGAATCTTCGCAATTTTGGATATTTTATGTCCGTTATTATATAAGAGGGTAATATTTAAAAGCTTTTGAAGACTCGCTAAATTGTAGGTGCGTATGTTGGTATCTGTTCGCTCGGGAGATAATAAGTTGTATCTTTTTTCCCAAATTCTTATCGTATGCGCTTTAATTCCAGAAAGATTTTCTAAATCGCGTATACTGAAATTTTTCTTCACATTGTTCATTTTTTATCTAGAATGGTTAAACAAATTTACAATTATAAAGGATACTAGGCTCAAAACGACACGTTAAAATTTAAACAAAACACTAAAAAAGCCGAGCATTTAACTCGGCTTTTGTGCCCACGACTAGATTCGAACTAGCACGTCCTTGCGAACACTACCCCCTCAAGGTAGCGTGTCTACCAATTTCACCACGTGGGCCAATCTTTAAAATTACAATTGGTAAAGATATAAAGCTATCCATGAATTCAAAGACATTTTTTTGGAATATATGTTCAAATATTTCAATAAGAAAAGCTACTACCCAGAAACTAGATGCATTTACACAAGCGGCTAGTGCTAGTGGTCAAAGTGTTTATGCCTCTCTACTGCATTCGCAAATAAGCAGATGGTGTGGTTTTTTTAAGTTGTCTGAATTTTCGATTAAAATTTGAAATAGATCCAAACCCAGATTCTTCTGCAATTTGCATAATAGTCAAGTCTTTTTTGGAAGTTAGGAGCTGACAAGCATGCTCTATCCTAAGTTCTATTAAAAATTGAAAGAAGGTTTTGTTGGTACGCTGTTTAAAAAATCTACAAAATGCATTGGGCGTCATACATGCTAGATTTGCAACGGTGATTAATTTAATATCCTTTTCAAAATTGTTCATCACATAGTCCAGCACATCTTG
>CAZUIE010000071.1:0-15422 GCA_964620945.1 uncultured Maribacter sp. | reverse complement strand
CCTGCGGAGTAGGCATGAACACTATCTCCTATGATTAGTTTTCCTTCCCCCTTTACCAATAAGCTTATTTGAATTTCTTCATGTTGGTGCAGTTTGTCAAAAAATACCAATTCGGTATCCACTTGAACAATTAAAGCTCCTGCAACTGGTTTTGGTATTTCAAAAGGATATATTTTCAAAATGTGTAGTATTTACCTTTTAAGTGGTTTAGTTTATGAAAATAAGGTAAAATAGTATTAGTTAAGGTTAAAATTGATGAATACTCTCCTTTATGACCCACCGTATCTTTGACTAAATTTAAAATAGCACATATGAGTATTGAGTGGAAAGGCGTTATGCCAGCAGTAACAACCAAATTCAACGAAGACGATACTTTAGACATGAAAATGTTTGAGGTAAATATAAAAGCACAATTAGATGCCGGAGTTTCTGGGATTATCCTTGGCGGTACCTTAGGAGAGGCCAGTACCTTAACGAGTGACGAAAAAAAACAGCTGATCGTAGAAACGGTTCGCATGGTGGATGGTGCTGTACCGGTCATTATAAATATAGCAGAGCAAACCACCACGGGAGCTATTGAGGCCGCAAAAGTTGCAAAAGAATGTGGGGCCAGAGGTCTAATGGTTCTGCCTCCAATGCGATACAAGGCAAATGACTATGAAACGGTAACTTATTTTAAAGCCATAGCCAATAGTACGGATTTGCCCATCATGATCTATAATAACCCTGTGGATTATGGTATTGAAGTTACCTTAGATATGTTTGAAGAAATGCTAGAATGTAAAAATATAGAAGCTGTTAAAGAATCTACTAGAGATATTTCTAACGTTACAAGAATCAAAGCACGTTTTGGAGATCGATTAAAAGTGCTAACAGGAGTAGATACTTTAGGAATGGAAAGTATCCTTATGGGTGCCGATGGTTGGGTGGCCGGTTTGGTATGTGCCTTTCCAGCGGAAACTTGTGCCATATATGAGTTGTCAAAGGCTGGCAGAATAGAAGAAGCTTTGGAAATATATCGATGGTTCTTGCCAGTATTGGAATTGGATATAAATCCTCAACTGGTACAGAATATTAAAATGGCAGAAGTAGCAACGGGAATTGGAACGGAATATGTTAGAGCTCCTAGATTACCTTTGATAGGGGAGGAACGAGCTAGAGTTGCTAAAGTCATTAGTGATGGTTTGGCCAAAAGACCAAAATTGCCAGCATATAAAGAATTGAATATGTCTTAATAGTATGTGTTTGAATAACTGAAAACTTAAGAATTAAATAAGAAATAATTACAATACTAAATGTAGTGGGTTGTTTCTTATTTTTGATAGGAATAAAAAATAGAAGCATAGATGATATCAGGAGCTAATTATATTGGAGCGGAACTTTCAAAAAAGGGAGATAAAAAATTCAATACGTTTAATCCAAAACTAAACCTCCCCACAGAATGGACCTTTCATGAAGCTAATGAGGAGGAAATACAAGATGCGGCTGCCTTGGCTAAACAGGCATTTGTGGCGTATCGAGAATTTTCTGGAAAGCAAAGAGCCGAATTTTTACGTGCAATTGCCAAAGAAATAGAAAACCTAGGAGATGAATTGATTCAAGTATATGCGCAAGAATCAGGACTTCCAGAAGGTAGGGCGGTTGGAGAACGTGGAAGGACTATGGGCCAGTTGAACGCTTTTGCGACCCTATTGGAAGAAGGTTCTTGGGTAGAAGCTAGTATTGATCCAGCGCAGCCCAATCGGGAACCCATGCCAAAAGTAGACCTTCGTAAAATGTTGTGTCCGGTGGGCCCTATAGTTGTCTTTGGGGCTAGTAATTTTCCATTAGCTTTTTCTACCGCTGGCGGTGATACCGCTAGCGCTTTGGCCTCTGGTTGTCCTGTTATTGTGAAGAGTCATCCAATGCATGCCGGTACGGGTGAGCTTGTAGCGTCAGCTATCATTAATGCAGCGAAAATAACAGGAATGCCTAACGGTGTTTTTTCCAACCTGAATAGTAGTGGAATAGAAGTGGGCGAACAGTTGGTAATGCATCCAGCAGTCAAAGGTGTAGGTTTTACTGGAAGTATAAAGGGAGGAACGGCACTTTATAGCTTAGCCAATGAGCGCGATGAGCCTATTCCCGTTTTTGCCGAGATGGGTAGCGTGAATCCAATTGTTATTTTACCATCCGCTTTGACCGACAAGGGAGATGAATGGGCCAAAAGTTATGCAGGCTCTATTATGTTGGGAGCTGGTCAGTTTTGTACGAATCCAGGACTCATACTAGGAATCAAGAGTACTACTTTGGATGGTTTTATTTCAACTTTAGGTACCGAAATAGCAAGTTTGGAACCCATTTGTATGTTACACCCCAATATTCACAGTAACTATGAGAAAGGGAAGAAAGAACTTTCTGCCCAAGCAGCCGTGGATATGGTGGCCGATTTTGATAACGCGGTAGCCCCAAATGTGGCACAACAGCGCGTATTGACAGTAAATGGTGCTAATTTTCTCAAAAACCCAAAATTACACCAAGAGGTATTTGGCCCTTTTTCTGTTATTGTCCGTTGTTCGGATGCTAAAGAAATGGAAGCCATCGTCGCTAGATTAGAAGGACAGCTTACCGGTACTGTGTTGGGTAATGAAAATGAAATAAAGAAATACAAGACGCTTGTAGATACGCTCCAAGAAAAAGTAGGTCGTATTATTTTCAATGGAGTCCCAACAGGGGTAGAGGTTTGCCCCTCTATGCAGCACGGTGGTCCATTTCCTGCCTCAACGGATAGTAGATTCACATCCGTAGGAACCGGAGCAATTAGGCGTTGGGTTAGACCAGTAAGTTTTCAGAACTGGCCAAACGAATCACTGCCCAAGGCCCTGCAGAATGAAAATCCATTGGAAATTATGCGGATTGTAGACGGTGTTCATACGAACCGCAAAATTTAGCTATGATATTTCTTAAATAAAGAGGTTATGAAACAAAGCATTCTAAATTCTGTTCAGGCAGTGTTCATGTTGGTACTCATGATTAGTACAACCGGAATCGCACAAAATAACAGTGGCAAGCAGTTAGAGAAGGTCATAAACGAAGTATCCGATTTTGAGTTGTACAGTTATGTAGATTACCCTTTAGGTAGGTATCAAGCAGAATTAGAAAAGAAAGATGCTGATTTTGCACAAACGCAATTACAAGAGTTGGAGAAAATTGATATCTCGGGCTTAACCGAAACTGAGCAGATCTCCCATGAACTTTTGCGTTTTAGGCTGCAGAATAGGGTAGATGAGTTTGAGCATGAGATGTATTTAAATCCTATACAGGCCGATCAGGGGTTTCACTTGAACCTTAATTATCGTATTAAACCGATATTAAGTCACGCCGATGCGAAACGCTATTTAAATGTATTGAACGCAGTGCCAACCTTTGTAAGCGAGCACCTTATGCTGATGCGTGAAGGTATAAAAAAGGGAAACTCACAACCACAGGTTATTTTTAAAGGTTATGAGTCTACCTACGATGTGCATATTGTGGACGACATTACTGAAAGTGCGTTTTACGAGCCTTTTAAAAGTTTGCCGCCGACCTTGAGCAAAGCACAGTCCGATTCTATTTTGGCGGCTGCTCGGCTAGCTATCGAAAAAAATGTAGTTCCCTCCTTTAAAACAATAAAGAAATTTTTTGAGACGGAGTATATCCCGAATACCAGAAATGCTTTAGGGGTATCCCAAACCCCCAACGGAAAAGAATTTTATCAGAATAGAATCAACTATTATACAACTACCACGGAATATTCCGCAGATGACATTCATACAATTGGATTAGCTGAGGTAGCCCGTATTAAATCAGAAATGCAACAAATCATCAAAAAAGTCGGTTTTAAGGGTAGTTTTGATGATTTTTTGACCTTTTTACGCACGGATGAACGGTTTTATGCCAAAACAGGAAAAGAACTTTTAATGAATGCTAGGGATATTGCCAAACGGATCGATGCCGAGCTCCCCAAATTTTTTAATACACTGCCTCGACGTCCTTACGGAATTATCAAAGTACCCGATGCCATCGCTCCTAAATATACAGGAGGTCGCTATTCAGGTCCTTCTTCCGATACACAACCGGGTTTCTATTTGGTGAACACCTATAAATTGGACAGCAGACCTTTGTATACCTTACCGTCGCTAACTGCCCATGAGGCCGTTCCCGGTCATCACTTACAAGGAAGTTTGAACAGGGAATTGGGCGATAGTATCCCCCAGTTTCGAAAGAATACCTATTTATCCGCCTATGGTGAAGGTTGGGCCTTATATACCGAATTTTTAGGAAACGATATGGGTATTTACACCACGCCTTATGAGGAGTTTGGAAAATATACATACGAAATGTGGCGCGCCTGTAGATTGGTGGTAGATACTGGAATACATGCTAAGGGCTGGACACGTGAACAAGTCGTTAACTACATGCTGGAAAATACAGCACTTTCCGAACACGAAGTAAATACCGAAACCGACCGCTATATTGCGTGGCCCGGACAGGCAATTTCGTATAAAATGGGTGAGATAAAGATTCGTGAATTGCGCTCAAAGGCAGAAAAACAGTTGGGTGCTAAATTTGATATCAGGGATTTTCATGAAATTATCTTGGAGCAGGGAACGGTCACCTTGCCTATCTTGGAAAAGCGAGTAAATGCCTACATTCAAAAAACGAAATAATACATGTCCAAAAATACCTTTGTTTGTATTGATGCCCATACCTGCGGTAATCCGGTGCGGGTCATAAAACATGGCGGACCAGACCTTACCGGCGCAAACATGAGCGAAAAGCGTCAGCATTTTTTAAGGGAATACGATTGGATACGAAAAGGCTTAATGTTCGAACCTCGTGGCCATGATATGATGAGCGGTAGTATTTTTTATCCGCCCGCTAGTCCTGATAACGATTTTGGCATCCTTTTTATAGAAACCAGTGGTTGCCTACCTATGTGCGGTCATGGAACTATTGGTGCCATAACAATAGGCATAGAGGAAGGATTAATTAACCCGAAAGTTCCAGGGGAAATACGTATGGAAACACCCGCCGGACTGGTAAAAATAGCCTATCAGCAAACAGAAGGTAAAGTGGATTGGGTACGGTTGACCAATGTAAAATCGTATTTAGCTGAAACCAATTTAACCATTACGTCTTCTGATTTAGGAGAACTGGTTTTTGATGTTTCCTATGGTGGTAATTTTTATGCTATCGTAGATTCACAGAAGAATTTTTCCGGTATTCAGGATTTTTCAGCAAGTCAATTAATTCAGTTCAGTCAGGAACTTCGGGCTAAAATAAACGAAAAATATCCCGGTATATTTGTGCATCCAGAGGACGATACGATAAGGGATGTAAGTCACATGCTTTGGACAGGAGATACCATTTCACCGGATGCTACCGCCAGAAATGCTGTATTTTATGGCGATAAGGCCATAGACCGGTCCCCTTGCGGAACGGGAACATCGGCTAGGATGGCGCAATGGTACGGGAAAGGAAAACTGAAAAAGGGCGATGAATTTATACATGAAAGTTTTATTGGCTCTACGTTTATTGGTAGGGTTGAGGAAGAGACTGACCTTATGGGTATGCCAGCAATAGTACCTAGTATACAGGGCTGGGCCAAAATTTACGGTCAGAATACAATAACAATAGATGACGATGATCCGTATGCGCACGGATTTCAGGTAATATAAGTATGGGAAAGAATATAGTAATTGTAGGCGGTGGTATCGTAGGACTCTGTTCTGCATATTTTTTACAAAGAGAGGGTCATGAAGTAACGGTAATAGATAAGTCAGACATTACGTCTGGAGCGTCTTTTGTCAATGCCGGATATCTAACGCCTAGTCACGTTATTCCCTTGGCGTCTCCAGGAATGATTGCCCAAGGTATTAAAATGATGTTTAATTCCGCCAGTCCGTTTTATATGAAACCAAGGCTGGATTGGGATTTTATGAAATGGTCTTGGTATTTTCATAAATCATCTACAAAAGAAAAAGTAGAAAAAGCCATACCTGTCATCAAGGAGATCAATATCATCAGTAGGGAATTGTTTGCCGATATTAAGGCATCTGGAGATTTAGGTAGCTTTCAACTGGAGCGTAAAGGTCTATTGATGTTATATCAGACAGATGCGGCCTATGAACACGAAGCTGAAGTAGCCAAAAAAGCTGCCTTTCTAGGATTAGAAGTCAACGAACTGAATAAAAATGAGCTGGATAGGATAGAACCCAATATCCGGATTGATGCAAAAGGTGCTATACATTACGAATGTGACGGTCATACGACCCCAACGGAGTTTATGCCTAAAATGCTAGATTACCTGAAGAGTGTTGGCGTAAACATCAGAACCAATGAAACGGTACTGGATATGGATGTGGCCAACGGAAAAGTAACCAAGATACTGACAGATATGGGTGCGTATCACCCAGATGAGGTTGTGATTGCAGCGGGTACGTGGTCTGGGGAATTATCCAAAAAACTGAATATTAAGTTATCGCTACAAGCTGGTAAAGGCTATCGTATCAATGTAGAGCGAAATACAGGAATTAAAATGCCGGCTATTCTTATGGAATCTAAAATGGCGGTTACGCCTATGCAAGGGTTTACCCGTTTTGCAGGGACTATGGAGTTTACCGGTATTAATAACATTGTTAGAAAAGAACGCGTTTTGGCTATTGCCAATGGTGCCAAACGTTTTTATCCGGAATTAGAAATTAACCAAGAGGAAATTGATAATGCCAAAACCGGAATGCGCCCCGTGTCCCCGGATGGTATGCCCTATATTGGTCGATCCAAGGATTATAACAATCTTGTTTTCGCTACCGGCCATGCCATGATGGGTTGGAGCTTGGGGCCGGCTACAGGTAAGTTGGTTTCAGAGGTTGTTGATGGTAAAAAGACCTCTATGGATATTGATGCCTTCAGACCCGAGCGGAAGTTCAATTAACACCGCTACCAGTAATCAATCTTGCCCTTGATTTTGGCTATTTGTATAAGAACAATGATGGGTTAGAAATTACAAACGATATCTGATTAAGTGCGAGCCGTGAGATAGAGATAACCGATGTAAACCAACCTATTTTTTTGAAAAAGGGAAATTAAAAGTTAGTATTTTAGACTCTGGTGCGGCTTGGTTGGATATAGTCGCTTTTAATAACCTTGTACAAGCCCCCCAGTTTGATTAAGTAATTGAGGAGGGGCAAGGTTAGAAGATTTTTACTACGGAGTCTGATTTATTTTAGATGGGAAACATTAATTAAAGTAAGTTTGAAAAACTGACCAAATCTTTCGTAAAAAGTGAGTATAGTGCTAAACATTTGGAATTACGATAACTTATGAAAGTAGAAAAAACAAATATTGATGGTTGTTATGCTTTAACTCCCAAGATTTTTACGGATAATCGAGGTTATTTTTTCGAGAGTTTTAATCAACAAAAGTTAAAGCAGGCAATAGGAGCGGGGGTACATTTCGTACAGGACAATCAGTCCAAATCTTCTAAGGGTGTGCTAAGGGGTTTACACTATCAAAAAGGAAAATATGCCCAAGCAAAATTAGTACGGGTATTAGAAGGTGAAGTCCTTGATGTTGTTGTAGATCTTCGAAATAATTCTGTTACCTATAAAAAAGTATTTGTTACTACACTTTCCCAAGAGAATAAAAAACAAGTATTTATTCCGCGGGGCTGCGCCCATGGTTTTCTCACACTAAGCGATTCGGCAACGTTTTTTTATAAATGTGATAATTTATACCGTAAAGAAGCTGAAGCCGGTTTCAGGTATGACGACCCTGAGTTTGCTATAGATTGGCAGCTTCCCAAGAGCGAACTTATTCTCTCTGAAAAGGATAGCTTACTACCCTATTTTAATCAAACGGAAAAACCAGCCTTATAACCTCTTACGTATGATGAATATCTTAGTTACCGGAGCAAACGGACAATTAGGCTCTGCTATAAAGGCAATTGCAAAAAATGAAGCCCATTTAAACTTTACATTTTGCACCTCTACACAACTTAATATTACCGATAAGGACTCCGTGGAGGAAGTTTTTAGAAGTACCACCTATGATTATTGTATTAATTGTGCTGCTTACACCAATGTAGATGAAGCGGAAGAAGAGTTTGCACTAGCCAATGCTATCAATTGTCTTGGAGTTAAAAATTTGGTTTTGGCATGCAAAGTGAGTCATACGAAATTTATACAGATTTCGACTGATTTTGTATTCTCAGGAAAACAAAGCATACCGTATACCGAATTTGACATCCCTGAGCCTGTAAGTGCATACGGACTTTCTAAATATAGGGGCGAACTGGAAATAAGTAAAAATTTAACAGATTACTATATTATAAGAACCTCGTGGTTGTATTCTGAGTTTGGACACAATTTTATGAAGTCAATGCTAAAATTTGGCAGCGAACGAAAAAATCTCTCTGTTGTTTTTGACCAGATAGGAACACCTACGTATGCTGGTGATCTTGCAAAAATTATTCTTCTAGTGATACAAAAGGATTTAGGAGTGTATGGTATATATCATTATAGTAATGAAGGCGTGGCTAGTTGGTACGATTTTGCTAAGGCAATATTTGAAGAAGCCAATATAAACATAGAGCTAAAACCAATTAGGACCGCAGAATATCCCTTGCCAGCAAAAAGGCCAAGTTATAGTATTATGGATAAGACTAAGGTAAAAACTAACTTTAATATACAGATTCCCCATTGGCGCGACAGTCTAAAGCTGGCACTACATAATAATAGCTTACAGTAAATATAATTTGTTAACTAAATGCCCTGTTAATACAACTTTTCCAGCGCATTTGGCTGTTGAAGGACGTAGTTCATTTTACTGGGTATAAATCCGTGAACTGTATTTTCAGTTGTACTTGTTCTGATTCCCGAAGATTCACCCGTGGTGCTAGCAGCTTTTGCTTATGGTAATACCAAACAAGTCGGTGAGTAAATACTCAGGGAAGATTATTACGTCCATCAGGATTTGAATATAATCTTACTGCGTTATTTTAATCCTACAGGGTCCCATCTGTCTAATGAATTTTAATACTCCCCTTCATCATCGTCATTACCGCGCTGTCTGCCCTCACCACGTTTCTTTTTTTGATTTATGCGGTAGACAAAAGAAAGCGTTATTTGTCGTTCGCGCCATTGAAACTCACTTTCTGAGGTAAAAAATGGGGTCTGTGTAAACGATATTCTTTTTCTTGAATTCAACAGGTCACTAGCATTTAATGCCAGTGTGCCTTTGTCATTAAGAATATCCTTGCTAAATGCCAAATTCAATGAAAATATACCTTCATTTTCAGTTTGTGCATTATTGGTAGGACCACGGTAAAAGGCATTGGTCTGCCAGTCTATTTTACCAGGTAAAGTAACCTTTGAGCTAAATCTGGAAAACCAGCTGGTGTTTTTTGCGCCAAAATCAACACCGTTGAATTCTCCGTCCGAATTGAATTGAAAGAAATTGAAGCTACCATTTAATCGCCACCATCTAGTAGGGTTATATAACAAACCTAATTCAGCACCCACACGTTCGTTGGTTGACAGGTTAATGGGTATGGAACGGATAATCACTATGCCATCTGAAGTAGTCTGTCCAGTTTCTTCTTGTACCCGCTCAAAAGAGTTAGTTTCTTTTTGATAATACACTGAGGAGGTCAAGGTTAATTTTTCCCACCGCTTTAAATACCCGAGATCAAAAGCATTGGCAAAGGCGGGATCTAAATCCGGATTGCCTTGAAATATATTTGTACGGCTTGATCTAGAAGGAAATGGGTTAATAAAATAACCTCTAGGTCGGTTTATACGACGATTATACCCGAGCGTTAAATTTTCATTTTCTGCAAGTTCATAGATTAAATTTAAGGTAGGGAAGAGTCCCAGATAATTCTTGTCAAAATCAAGATCTATTCCCTCACCTATAGCTTCCTGTAAGGTAGCCAGATCTACACCACTAACGACACCTTTTAGCTGGGTGTTTTCTAATCGAAGTCCAGCTAAGAACGAGAAAGAACCCAATTTATTTCCATATTGTGAGTAAAATGAATTCACGTTCTGATTAAATAAAAATCGATTTGTCAACCCTAAATTAGGAACAAATACGCCAGAATCTAAATTGAATTCTTCCAAACTGAAATCGGTATCCGATTGTTCCCAATTTCCTCGGTAGCCCGCCTCAAATTGCGCTTCGCCCATAGGAAGGACATAATCTACTTGAGCCAAATACTCGTTTTGAAATTCCAATTCCCGTATATTTTCATTTGCAATAAGCTCCGTATTGGGAAAGGTGTTATTTTCTAGAATGGTGATCGGCTTAAGTTCTTCATTATATGAAAGCTGTAAATCTACCGTAAGCTTATGTCCCTCCGTATTAAAGTCATTATTATAGTTAAGGGAGAATTGTGCGCTTTTTTCGTCTTCCTGTTCATCTTCTATCCTCAAAGTTCTGCTATCAACTGTGGTGCCAATAAAACGCGTTGTACTGTTATCTGTAATATCTTCACCATCATTAATCCTTCCAAAAGCACTCGCAGTAAGGGAAGAGGTCTCTGTCAAGAAGTATTCAATACCTAAATTCATATTAAAACCACTGTTTTTTCTGTTGATATCGCGGTCTTCTACAATTCTATCGAAAGCACCTTCTTGGTAAGTGTTATCAAAAAGACCGTTTCCCGGTGGTGTGCGATAGGAATAGCCTATCGTATTGAATATATTATATTTATCCTTTCTTAAGTTTAAATTAGAAGTTAAGGAAGCGGCATCGGGATACCCTACGGTAGTATTGATAACACCATTAAAACCACGGGTTTTTTCTTTCTTCAATACAATGTTAAGGATACCTGCCGTACCTTCGGCATCATAGCGCGCAGAAGGGCTTGTGATTACCTCTACCTTTTCAATGGCATCTGCAGGTAATTGGCGTAAAGCGTCAGTAGAGCCAAAACCGGCCAAAGCGGAAGGCCTACCGTTGATAAGAATTCTAACATTTCCGTTTCCTCGTAGGGCAACTGCACCATCAACATCTACTGTCACAGAGGGAATATTATCCAAGGCATCACTAATGGTTGCTCCACTGTTGGTAAGGTCTTTACCAACATTATAAATTTTCTTATCTAGGCGTACTTCTACAGTCGTTTTTTCCCCTACAACGACCATTTCTTCTAACTGGGTAGCATCAATGGATAAGCGTATGGTACCTAAATCTAAGGATTTAGAAATTTCCTGATTATTCTTCACAAAAGATTGATAGGATATATATTCGACCCTTAAATTATAATTGCCTGGAGGTGTCGCTACCTTAAATTTTCCGTTTATATCCGTAATTCCACCTGAAACTTTAGAGGGGTCGTCAGTACTTTGAATGACCAATGTGGCATATTCCAAGGGTCGGTTATTCTCTTGGTCCAATACGGTACCGCTGATATAAACATTCCGTTCCTGAGCGGTAGCTGCGGTGGTAAACAGAAAAAGCAAACAGATGGCGGTATATAATTGTTTAGTCATGGAAACTTATCGTTTATATTAAAATTGTTACAACAAAAATGATGATTAAATGTTTAGCTATTTTATGTATTCTCTAAACGACAGTAGTAGTAACCTGAACGACCCTAAAGAAATGTTAATGCTTTAAAATGTTTAATTAGGATTTTTTGAAGGAACACTTGAGAGTGGTAGACCGTTGCCCAGCTACAGCTAATTTCCTAGAATATTTCAAGTAAATATGTTTGTTTTTTGCTGGTAAGACTTAGTTTGCTGATTTCATTTTAGTTGCTTGGATTACGTTTGTTTACCATGCAATATTAATTGAGCTATGTTTTTTCAAATTCAATAATTTATTTCTTGGAAGGCTGATTTTGGTAAAAGCCATAAAAAAATTAAGCGGTAACCTGCAGTACTCATATTACATTTCCTTACTTTTAGGGTTACAAATAACTAGAAATATAATGGTAATGAAGAAAAAATTAAAAGGGCTAATTTCGGTAACAAGCCTGCTTATGATAGTGTTTATACTTGGAAATATATCCTGTAAAGATGCACCTAAAAAGGTAGAAAATGAGGTAGAACAAACAGAAAAAGCAACTACTGTTATTGACAATGATAATGACAGTTTTGGAGGATTGGCACTGTACACACTGCGCGATGCCATGGGCGATAACCCTAAGGAAACTTTAAAAGCGGTATCCGATGCTGGATACCGTTATATTGAGGCTGCAGGGTATGATAACGGAAAGTTTTATAATATGGCTCCAGAAGCCTTTAAATCGTATTTGGAAGAGCTGAACTTAAGTCCGGTAAGTACACATCAGGGATCGGTGACCCTTGACAATGCCGATGCTATGATGACTGATGTTAAGGCGGCGGGATTTCAGTATTTCGTAATTCCTGTTCCGCCCATGGGTCTTTTTAAGGTGGATCGGGCCACAAGGGAAATGAGTATGACAGGTGGCGCAAAGAACTTGGCCGACATATTGAACACATTAGGAGCAAAGGCTCAAGCCGCCGGTCTTGAACTGTTATACCACAATCACGATTTTGAATTTGTAGAAGATTCGGATGGGATAGTTCCGATAGATTATTTGCTGGAAAATTGTAATCCGGAGCTGGTTAATTTTCAAATGGATCTGTTTTGGGTTACCAAAGCGGGAGCAGATCCGTTAACGTATTTTGATAAATATCCAGGGCGTTTTAAAATATGGCATGTTAAGGATATGGACGAACAGGGCAGGTTTGCACCGGTAGGAAAAGGTACTATAGATTTTGCCAAAATACTTGCTCAAAAAGAAAAATCGGGCATGTTGTACTATATGGTTGAACAAGATATGACGTTTGACGGCCTGAATCCTTTAGAGGCCATTAAAATAAGCCATGCAGGTTTAGGTGAATTTGGTTTTGATTGATCTAACCGCAGTTGATGTATTTAAAATAAACAATCCGCTTACCAATTTTTTATTTGGCAGGCGGATTCTGTTTTGAGTACATAGCAGTTAGCAACTTTCTTGCTACATGAAAATTTAAAGAAGTTTACATCGTCCTTATTACGAAAGAGTAATCCTAAGAATATGTTCTTTTTTAACAAATTGAAAAGGCCCGTATAAGTATCTTTATCCTTAACTCAACTTTTCCTTAAAAAAGTCGATGGTACGTTTCCATGCCAGTTCGGCGGCTTCACGGTCATACCTTGGGGTCGTATCGTTATGGAAGCCGTGATTGGCATTTTCATACATATAACCTTGGTATTCCTTGTCATTCTCTTTAAGTGCAGCTTCATAGGCCGGCCAGCCTTCGTTAACACGTTTGTCCAGCTCACCAAAATGTAGCATTAATGGTGCTTTAATATCAGCGATATTTTCTGTGGGTTGTCCGCCATAAAAGGGAACCGCAGCTCCAAGGTCTGGCACTTTTACGGCCATCATATTGGATATCCATCCCCCAAAACAGAAACCTACCACGCCCACCTTTCCGGTGCAATCTGGATGATTTTTTAAGTGGTTAAATGCGGCTATAAAGTCTTCTAGCATTTCGTTTCTATCCCGTTTTCGTTGTAACTCACGCCCCTCATCGTCGGTACCTGGGTATCCACCTAAAGGCGTTAACGCATCTGGTGCCAAGGAAATAAAGCCTGCAAGTGCAGCACGTCTTCCCACATCTTCAATATGCGGGTTTAATCCACGGTTTTCATGTACAACAATAATCCCCGGTAGTTTTGTTTTAGTGTCTGCAGGTTTGGACAGTAAGCCTTTGATCGTACCGCCTCCTTTTGGAGATTCATATTCAATATAGCTACTGTTCAGCCTAGCATCGTCTTGCGGTATCTGAATTTTTTTAATATAGTCCGGAGAAATGAACCCTAATAGGGAACCTACCGTAATCCCGCCAACTGCATAGGTAGAGAGCTTGTCCAAAAACAAACGTCTTGGAATCCTATCATGGGCATAGTCGTCATATAGGTCAAATACGCCTTGGGAAATGTCTTCTTTCTTTAATTTTTTCATTGTTTCTATTTTAATACGTGTTGCATAAAGTTTTCTTTGTATGCCCTTCCTATTGGGATACGGGTCTGTTCGTCCAGAAGGACTTGATTCCCTACTATTTTTTCAATTTTAGATATATTAAGGATGTAGGATCTATGGGTACGGAGAAACTTTCCGTTATCTAGGGTTTCTTCCCAGTATCTTAAGGGTTCCTGGGAAAGGTATTTCTTTTCGGTCGTAAAAACTTCGGTATAATCTGCATCGGAATGTATAAAACGTATATCCGATACGTTTAACCTTATCAGTTCATATCCCGACTTTATAAAGATAACTTCTGACTGCACACTTTTTTCTACCGTTTTTGACATGTCATTTTTTATCAAAGAACTAGACTTAACTTTGGATACCGCCTGTACAAAGCGCTCAAAGGAAAATGGCTTTAGAAGGTAATCCTTTACGTCGTAGTCATAACTTTCCAGAGCATAATCTGGAAAAGCAGTTGTTAGTATCACTTGAGGCTTTTTGGTAAGCATTTTTAAAAATTCTATACCAGATATTTTTGGTAAATGAATATCTAAAAAAATTAGGTCTACGTCAACTGTTTTCAAGAATTCCATTGCCTGTAGCGCATCTGCGAAGGCACCCCTTAATTCTATCGTGCCTACATCGGAAATATATTTTTTAAGCACGCGTTGCGCAGGTGGTTGGTCTTCTATGATGATACAGCGAATCATGCTAAACCAGATTTTAAATTCATCTTTAAATGTACTGAATATCGCTGATTATCATCAGTTATTTTCAGTGTATGTGCATCTGGATATAATAATTGCAAACGTTTTTTTACATTTTTGAGACCAATACCATTATTTAATTTATCCGTATTTGTAACAGGTCTAAAGGAGTTGTTGCACTCAAAGTTCAATTGACCGTTAGAATCTATTTTTATACGGATGTTGATGCTGATATCCTCGGATTGACTGGCGGTGCTGTGTTTAAAGGCATTTTCTATAAACACATTTAATATTAGCGGTGCTATAAGATATTCGGATGGTATGTTTTCCGCTTCAAAAGTAACGTTGCCACGGTCCTCTATTTGAAGTTCATTTAGCTGGGTGAAGTTTTTAAGGTGCTCTATCTCTTTTCCAAGAGCAACAAAGTCTTCCTTGCAATCGTATAACATATAACGTAGTACCGACGAAAGTTCTAAAATTATGGACGGAGTCTTGGGCGATTCTTCAATAGCATAGGAGTACAGGTTATTTAGATTATTGAAAAGAAAATGTGGATTGATCTGCGATTTTAAAAATTGAAGTTCACTCTCTTTTACGGACGTTTGTAATTCTTCAACTTCTCTTTGTTTGGTAGAAGCATCCCACGCAAACTTGAAACCGGCTAAAATCATAATCACGGGCATTACGTCTAGAAGACTGAAGATGAC
>CAZUIE010000070.1:14969-17230 GCA_964620945.1 uncultured Maribacter sp. | reverse complement strand
GAAATCAGAGACGCTTTGTGCATAGTTACTGTCAGTTGTCTGTCTTGTTATCGTTATGTACATAATCTAATTTTTGTTTGTAATTTTGAAATTCTTCTTTGGTTATTTCTAATTTGAAATAACCACCTCCAAAGCTGCCTTTTACATATGAGGTATTGTCTACAAGGTTTTTTAAGTCAATAGTTGTAGCAAAGTATAAATGTTGTACTTCTTCGTATCGCCTTCGGTAATGGTTTAATTCCTCATTTTCGGTCATCAATTCCTGCTGCCCAAAATCAAAGCGTTCCTCTTTTGTTTCATTTTGACCATCGCTTTCTTGAAATAGTAATTGAAGCATAGCATTGGTTGGCTTGGTCTGGCTTTTTTCGATATCCCTGATAATGGCAATGGCCGCTTCGGTACGTTTTCTATTTTTAATCAACTCCCGGCCAAGACTTCGTTCAAATCTTTCTGAAGGTAAAAACCCATGCCATTCAAAAAAATCAATAATCAGATCCATGGTCAAGGAATAGGATTTGGAGACTTTCTTCGAGAAGGCCTTAAACCTTTTTGCTGTTGTCCTCTTAAAGCGTATCGTATAAAATTTGTCCATATTAATTTTCGTATCTATTGGGTCATATTTTTTCAATGTTTACAGGAGTTGCTAAACGAATTGACCCAATTTCGGCAGCTTCGCCTAAAATAGCGATGGTCTTCAAACCTTATAAATAAAGGCTCTGCGAAGTAAAGTCAACGATTAACACCGCCTTGGCGTGTTACCCTCTTGCTTCTCCAATTTTTGTCCCAGAGGGACAAAAAATTTCCGAACAACCCTGCTTTCGCCGGTTGCTCTATGTTGTTTAATTTGAATAGGGTCATCATGGAAAGTCAAATCGAAATTGAGTGATGACCATTAGAAATATGAATGCTTTCTAACACCATAAAGATATGGAAATTAGAAGATTGAACATTAAAAAAGCCCTTCATAATAAAAGGGCTTTTTTGTAGTGATTTGTTGCTTAGATATTAAAAATATACTTGTAATTGTATATATTTCGAATGGTTTCGTCTTCCACCAATTTATTATAGTCTAATTGGTGGTTGATTGCATATTCCCATTATTGTTTGCCATATCGACTTTCCACATCCTTTTTGGAAAGGGAATGTAAATAGGATTGGGTCTCCTCGTCCAGATTATTAAAGTTCAGTTTTATCATGCCCATGGGTTTTATAACATTCCGTTATCTGCAAAACTGAAATAGTCGCCCGTGGGTAAAATAATAAGATGGTCCAATACCCGAATATCAAGAAGCTCTGCAGCTTTTTTAATCTTAGCCGTTAGATTAATATCCGCTTCACTTGCTTTTTTCGTGCCCGATGGATGGTTATGTGCTATAATAATCCCGACGGAAAGTGTTTTCAAGACTACGGCAAAAAGGATTCTTAAATCCACTAATGTTCCAGTCAGTCCGCCTGTAGATGCTTGGTAAGTACCTTTAACTTTGTTAGCATTGTTCAATAGGAGTACTTTAAAAGTTTCATGTAGTCCAATAGTCTGTTTGTCCCAATTCTCGAAGAGCAGTTTTGCTACGTGCTCGGAATTGTTCATTGAAGGAGAGTTTATAACTCCGATTTTTTCGCAGTAGCTTATACGAATTTCATTAACTTTGTTCTTCATTGTTCTAGTTTTTAACGTGAATGATGGAAAAGAGGGCAGCACTTTAGCGAGAGATGCCCTCTTTCTTTTTTACTTGCTTCCTAATAATAATATTTCATTTGCCTCTACTTCGGTAACGTAGCGTTGATTGCCATCGTCAGTAGTATAGGTGCGCGTCTTTAGTTTTCCGACAACTCCGATTTCTTTGCCTTTTCGGGCATATTTCTCTATAATTTCAGCGGTCTTGCCCCAAGCTACGATCGTGTGCCAGTTGGTTTCCGTTTGTTTCTCCCCCTTTGAGTCTTTGTAATACTCATTGGTGGCTAGTGAAAAACGGGCTACTTTTTTGCCGCTTTCCAAGTTCGTAATAGTTGGTTCCTGTCCAACATTTCCGATTAACTGTACATGATTTTTGATACTACTCATAATTGAAAAATTTAAGATTAAACATTTGATTCAAACTATTTTTAAAAGTGATTTACTTATTACACCTAGAGCGTTTTCCTTTTTGTTGTTTTTTGATTTTTGTTCCGCTTCATTTTTGAGGATTTGATATGATTTCATGATTTCCGGTATTTGATTTACTTCCCACAGAGCCGTCGCTGTTACCTTTTTTTGTTGCTTA
>CAZUIE010000070.1:0-14869 GCA_964620945.1 uncultured Maribacter sp. | reverse complement strand
CGGTATTTGATTTACTTCCCACAGAGCCGTCGCTGTTACCTTTTTTTGTTGCTTAATACTTTACAATATTCAGGCTTGGTAAGACGTATAAATAAGTGGGGCAGGAGGCACCTGGTTTATGCCGTTGTGCAAGAATGAATGTTGTTTTTTTGCTGTCAAAAAAGGGAAATGGTGGCGGTTCGGGCAGTGGGTTAAATATCCTGAAGTAGTGAAATT
Source organism: uncultured Maribacter sp. (assembly GCA_964620945.1). Taxonomy (GTDB): domain Bacteria; phylum Bacteroidota; class Bacteroidia; order Flavobacteriales; family Flavobacteriaceae; genus Maribacter. The sequence continues at coordinate 14,653 of CAZUIE010000070.1, read as the reverse complement.
TTAAATTCTGTTGAAGCGGAACAAAACACTACATATCAATTTCAGTTCAAGCGGACTTAATTCACGGTTTTGAATTGTAATGTAGTGCTCCTTCCCGGAGTATCGGGAAGGGTTAGCGTAATGGAAAGTTAAAAGCGGGGATGGTGTCCAAGATAATGGGGGCGAAGCTTATTTCCCGGAATGAAGAGAAACGGAATGAAGTGGGAATGTGCTGAGGGATATGATATTAAATACTCCTACAGTTTTATTCAATACAATAAATTGATAAAAAATATAACTAACAGGACTTTCGAAAATTTACTCACTTTTAGGAGCACTTTTCACTTTTCTCTCAAAAATATATTTTGCCCAATCTTCCGATAGGGACATTGCTATTACATCTGTAGCATCTATTCCTCCTTTCCAATCAAGCCCGCTACTCATGGAAAGGAAGTTTTTATTTTTAATTTTTTGAATTACCGAATCAGAAATCTTATATTCAGGAAAATATGACAAAGAAGATTGACTTTCATTTTCTTGCAATTTGTCTCTGAAAACCTTTCCAAATAACATAGAAATGACACTTTTTGTGCAAGAATAAATATGTGTTAGAGGGTCTTTTGAGTATGGAGCTTAGTAGTTTTCAAAAATTGCTTCCCCATTTTTTATGATGAGCAGTGAAAAAATTTCTCAAAGACTTTTCCCAATGAATCAATTATTCTTTTAGTCTTTTTTGAGTAATTGACATTTGTATGAGCCCATTCTTTATTTGGATATGCCTTATTTTCTAATTCAGTTTTCTTGTTGTTTATAGAAGTGCAAGAAATTGTTAGTATCAACAACAAGTATAAAATATTCTGCATATACATTATTTTGCTGGTTACTACACATGAAAGTTAACAGCGGTAGTTTTTATCTTACTAGTTTGCTTTTCATGACAATTTTCCTTATTTCATTTTCATGTATTTAATAAATTAGGCTAAAGCACTAACCTTGTTAGTTTATTTTGTTATATATGTTAGTTTTTTCCATAAACTCTCAAGAGGCCCTTGGTTAAATTTTTTCAACCAAATCCAACTTAAAAATAACTGCGCCACCCAAACAATTACTACAATTTTAATTAGTTCAAATCTAGAATACTGATTGAACATCGAAAACCCATAACCATAAAACAAAAATCCAAGTGTCAGACTTTGAAAAATGTAATTGCTTAAAGCCATTTTCCCAACGGAACTAAGTAATAATTTGGGAGATTTAATGAGTTTTTGATAAATACCATTTAGAATTAAAACGTATCCTACTCCTAGTATCTCTTTTGTAAAAGTAAAGAGCCATCCTTTCCAAAGGCTGGTTATTGGATTATAATATTCATAAGTCCAATGATAATATCTCATATAGTTAATAATAAGACCTATAGCAAGAATAGTAATTGTTATCAACCAATAGTAGGTCCAAACTTTATAATCTGCAAATATTCCTGATTTATATAAAAATACACCAATGAGCATTACTAAAAGAGACGGAAATAACAAGCCTTGGTAATAAATAAGACCTTTGTGAACTTTCGCCCTTTTGTAGGTCTCAGTTAACCCTGACAAATAGCTTTCCTTTTTAATCTTACCAGAAAATGATATAGGCTCTTTTTTTTTGGTGCGATTTTTCCATAAATCTATACTTTTAATTTGTTGATTTGTTCGTTCACTTACTGGTATTTCAATTGCTGTTAAATAGTTATTTTTAAAGTCTTTAGTTCTCATTGTCTGATCATGACTCTTAACTAAAAGTAGAGTTGATAGGATTAAAATAACAATTAGTAAGTTTTTATTTTTGAAGGATTTAAAAGGAATAAGAAAAAGTCCGCAAATGGCATAATGGTAAAGCACATCACCATCCCAGATAAAATAGTAATGGACAATACCAATTATAAAAAGCAAAAGTAACCGCCGAGTATAAATATCAATTGATTTTAGACCCAGCTTTTTATACTCTAGCCGTTCTAAAAAAATAACAAAACTAACTCCAAATAATAGAGCGAACATTGTATAGAACTTTCCTTGAGTTAAGAAATAAACCCAAAATCTAGTTGAGTAATCCAAAGAGTTCTGAAAGCCATATTTCCATGGACTCCAAGAATCAGGATATGCAAAATTTTCAATATTTATGAATAAAATACCTAAGACTGCTATCCCTCTAAGGAAGTCTAGAGAATGAATTCTTTCTTGTGGTTTGGTCGGCTCAATTGTTTTTGTCATCATATATTTTCTAACTAAATCTTAGAGCCCAAGTCGATCCATTTTATTTTTTTCATATCTACTGTCTTCTGCTGGATAACGAAGCTGTTTGTTTAATTTCCCAGAATCTTTGGCTAAAGCCCAAATTAAACTTTCACCTGCATAAAAAGGACTGTTTTTGAATATAGGGTCTTCAAATGCCTGATCAGCTGATAAAACATTCCAGCCCTTTGATTTAAATAGTTTAATTAAATCATCTAAGAATAAAGCAGATGTTAGATTGTGGTGTAATAGTAGGGTATGATTTATGTGCCTACCTGTTAATTTATATGATAAATTTTCATAATAATTTGCCCGGTCAAAAATATGTTCAAGATAAAACTCTTTAAAACCTGCTAGGTCTGCTTGGGGGTTTTGTTTTAAGCGTTTTCTTAAACGACTGTCAATATACCAATCTGAAGCATCGATGGTTACATAACCATTTCGATAACCTTGTTCGTGTAGTATTTGTCGAATACTATCTATTTTTGTTTTTGTCTTACCTTCCTTTAAGTAAGGAAATCTAAATAACTTGATGTAGTTGCTGTAATTGTTAAGCAAGGAGTCCGCTTTTAATAATTCTGTTCTAAAATCATTGGCAGTTACGTCCCCATTATTAAAATTTGGATGAGAATACGTATGGTTTCCAATTTTATGGCCTCGATTATTCCAGGAACTTAATAGATATCTACCTTTTTTAGATATCATACCTTTAGTTCTCACAAAAAAAACTGCTTTAATTTTTGCACTATCCAAAGAAGTTAAAATCATTTCGTTCCACTCACTCAATTTGTAATTAACAAGATTTGATAAATTACCATCATCGAAAGTAAAACTAATACTAGGTTGGGCTGATGATTTAGCTAAAGCAAAGAACAAAATAAAAATATGTGACATTCTAATTGTAATTCCGAATCTATTAAACATAGTCTTACATTTTTTGTTTTTTAATATCCATTATTATTTTAGTGCTAACCCAGTATATATCTTGATTGCTAGTATAGAATAAATATTTACCGTCCTTAGTCACAAAAGGACAATATTCATACCCATTGCTATTTATTGAACTCCCCATATTAGTAGCTTTAGACCACTCGCCGTTTGCTTGCTTGAAACTTATATATAAATCTCCTTGACCGTAGCCGCTATCTCTAATGGCACAAAAAATCAAATACGATTCGTCAGGTGCAACAAAAACATCAGCCTCATATCCATTAGTATTTATTGCGGCATCGAGCAAAACTGGTTTTTGAAACTCATTGTTGATAAACTTGGAATAATAGATGTCATGATCTTTTCTGTTTGTATCTTCTCGGGTATGACCATTTGATGCAAAATACATCGTTCCATCTTTGGTAAATGAGATATAGTATTCATCTCGCTTCGTATTAATATTTTTTTTTGCGTTTATAGGTTTAGACCAACCTTTATCCGTTCTTTCTACATGCCAAATATCAACATCTTTAACTTTACCTTCGCCACTTAAAGGCATTTGGGATATGAAGTAAAGACAGTTTTCATCGTTAGATAAAAAAGGATCATTATAACTGTAATTCTGATGTGAAAGTATTGTTTTGGGTTTTGACCAATGATTTTCCTCCATCTTGGAAAATCGAATTTCATTTCTACCTCCCATATCTACAGCGTAATAGAACTCGGTTCCATCGGCATTAAAAACGGATCCAAACTCTTGTTCTTCTGTAGATATAAAATGTGGTGCAAATAGTTTGGGTTTTTTTCCAGGCTTTGATTGCCCCATATATAATCCTTTAAATTTAGGTTTTCTGATTTTTTTTTCTGAGGCACCAAGAGATATAAGTAGATTGTAAATATCATTTGCTTCAATCCTATCTGCAATTTCAATTGGTAGACTTCCTCTATTATTTCTTTTATTTAAGTCAACTCCAGATGAAACTAGTTCATTAATAAAATATGCATTTCTTTTAAGAATTGATTTTCCTAATAAATCTGAACCATACTTTGAAATCAGTTCTTTTCTTTTGTAAAGTTTGAGAAGCTTATCAAAACTGCCTTGATCGTTAAAGTTTATGGCAACTATTAGAGGAACTCTTCCTTGGTTATCTTCAATATCAATTTTTATATTTTTTTCTAGAAGATAATCCAAAACCTTTGGTGTTTTACAACCAATGGCCCAATGAAGTAAACTTCTCCCTCTATCATCTCTTATATTAATTGATTCATTTGTTAATAAACTATCGAGTTTGATTAAATTACTTCTACAAGCATTTCTAAAAATATTTTGTGAATTAATACTTTGGCAAAAAATAAATATGGTAATACAAATAATTGAAGGTCGACACATGCTAGGTTGATTAGATAATTATACAGCTTAGTTTTTAATTACAGAGGATTCGACATAATTCTGAAACTTCTTTCTAAGATTAAGATGGCCATGCGGATACAACTGAACCATTAGAACATAAATTAAATCTAAGTCCATATTTATCTTAAAAAATGTTCCTGCCAATCCACCCCAACCATAAACGTTTTCTAGTTCTCCGGTATTATTTTTACGGATAGCAAAGCCAAGTCCAAAACCACCTTCGCCTGGGGGTAATCTTAATTTTGATTGTATTTTTGTTGCTTGTTCAATGTGATTGGTAAAAATTAATGCAACAGTGCTTTTCTCTAAAACTTTCCTTCCGTTATATACTCCCTTATCTCTCATCATTTTGCAAAACTTTAAATAATCAAGAGTTGTTGAGAGAAGTCCACCTCCACCATGAAACAAAGTGACTTTTTTTGAGTATCCGCTATCTTCAGGCACATCCGAAATAAAGACACCTCGTTCTTTGCTCCATTTGTAGCCCACTGTAAGGTGTTTCATTTTACCTTTCGGAAGTTCAAAGAAAGTGTCTTTCATTTCTAGAGGCTTAAAAATATGCTCCTCTAAATATTTGTCTAATGTTGTACCGGAGAGGACTTCCACTAAATAACCACATAATGCCGTAGATAGTCCATATTGCCAATCTGTTCCAGGCTCAAATTGAAGCGGTATTCTACTTAGTTTATTTGCTAACTCTTTATTGTTTTTAGCCTGAAATAGCTGAGCTTCTTGATAATTTTTTTTTAAAAATTGATTGCTAACTCTGCCATGACTAAATCCTGAAGTGTGTGTGAGCAAATGAATAATTTTAATCGGCTCATGAACTTTAACCAATGAGTCATCTTCATATTTGTTCATCATACGGAATTCTGGAATGAATTTATGAACAGGGTCGCTCAAATTAAATTTACCTTCCTCGTAGAGTTGCATTAAAGCTACAGACACAATAGGTTTTGTCATTGAAAATATTCGAAAAATACTTTTTTCATCAATCTTCTCCCTATTTTCTATATCTGCATAACCATAACTATCAAAATGGATGAGTTCACCATTTTTCATCACCGCAGTTTGTATTCCGGCCAGACTATCTTTATCCACTAATGAGTGAAAGTAGTTATTCATTTTGTTTAGACTATCCTTATAAATGCCTAGGTTTTCCAGTTTTAAAGAATTGTTTTTTTCTTGCCCCCAAGAATAAAAAGGAAAGAGTAGTATTAAGAAGAATGATAAAAGTTGTGAATTTAGTTTCATTTTTTTAAGGTTCTATTTCAATGTCAACTAAAATTTAGAATCATATACCCACTTATTAAAAAAAACATCGAGATTACGACCTGTCGATTTTTCCATCACCATTTGAAAGTCAGCTGTAGTGACAGACCTTCCAAAGTATTTATTGCTATAGTTTTTTATGCCGTTCCAAAATTCTTTTTCCCCTAATTCTGTCCTAAGAAGATGTAGAACATAAGCTCCTTTAAAATAAACGAGATTTCTATCTTCTCTTGTAGGATTGGACCAATCAGAAAACACCAGCGCTTTGTCCTTTCCTTTTTTTTTAACAGACTCATAGACCTTTCGATATGAGTTTATATCTGACTCGTACTTGTCTTTTCCAAATTTATATTCGTTAAAGGCAGCAGACATAAAAGTGGCAATTCCTTCGTTTAACCAAAAATGGTCCCAGTCCCCACAAGTAATCATATTTCCCCACCATTGATGCGCCAACTCATGAGATATTAGATTAGTTTCAGTGCTGTCATTCAAAACAAGACTTCCGTAAGACTCTTTCAATACCGAGAATCCAGACATTTCTTGATAGTGGTTTCCAATTAGTATTTGGGAGTAGGATGACTGAATATAGGGTATACCTGATTTTGCTTCAAAAAAGTTAATTATTTCTCCAGTTTGAAGAAAGATTTTTTGAAGCTCATTGGCCTCATAATTAGTAGCATAGTAATTAAGAGAGGTGTTTCTATGATTTTCATCATATTGATTAAAAGGTCCTACAGCAAACCCATAAGTATAGGACGGAGACTCATAGTCTTGAACCCATGAATATCGCTTACTCTCCCCTTCAACAGATGTTTTCATTAGAACACCACTTGCCACGCATAATTTATCTGTCGGGATAATTAATTCAATTTCGAATTTTGCCCTATCGCTCGGTGAATCGTTACAGACCATCCATTGACTTGTAGAAAATACTGTATAGACCTCGGCACTTTTTGGGACGAAGACCAGACCATAAGATGAGCTTCCGGAATAGTTTATTTGAACGCGATTCTCTTTTTCATGCCTATCTTTCAAAAAAATAAATACTTTTTTATTTTTTTGCTCAAAGCCCAAAACATTTTCACCGGTGATTTCGGCTATTTTAAGCTTACCACAATCAAAAATTACCTCCTTAGCTTCTGTGGCAATCAGAAAATCAATGTTGAGAGTACCTACAAAACTTTCACTATCAAAATCAGGCTTTATACTCAATTCATAGCACAAAACATCAAGACTGCGTGTTTTAGGTGTAATGTTAGAAAATACACCTAACACAGAAAAACACGTGAGCAAAAAGGTTTTTGTAAAAGTTGAGATTATATGTAAATTGTAAATCGAACTCTTTACATTGTTTAAGCTGGTCCAAAAATTTCTTAAAAAGAGAGAATATAAATGTAATATAATGGGCATGTGTGTTTGAATTTGAGAATATTATTCAGTGTTAAATGCTAATTCCTTTAGAAATAGTGTTTATAATATTTTTGAGTTATTTAATATAAATTGGTTTTTATAACCTGTGACGTAAATAATTTATACTAGTTCGTCTTGTTCATTATTTTCCTTAACCTCAAGTTAATGGGTTCAGAGAAATATTTAAATGTGATTTTTCCAATAAAAAATGATAAAAAGATAAGGAGAATAGAAAATGGAACAATCCATTGCTCGGTAAGATTCAAATTTTTAAAAATCTTCACTCCAAAAACAATACAGAACATATGAGTTAAATAAATTTCATAGCTATAGATACCCATGCGACGAAGCCCATTTAAAACCAGTCTATTTTTTTGTTTGCCTGAATGCTGTTTTTCGTGCATCCAAAGTAATACCAAAGAAACCCCAATCGTCTGGATGGTCATATCCAATCCAAGTCCTACCAACCCTGATTTGTAGACCACACTTTTAAATACAAAAACCAATATAATAAGTGACCAACCTATAAATAGAAAGAATTTATTCAATAAATTAGGTATATGTATCCGGTACGTAATAATAGCTGTCATACAGCCAAAAGCAATTGCATCCAAAAAGGCAAAATGGTTTTTAGATCCCAATTCAGAGTCTGGATACAGTTGTGTTCTTGCCCAAGGCGAAATAATGAGGAATATTATAAGTATAATAACGAACTGCCATTCTTTTTTTAAGAAAATACATACCAAAGGAAAAACTAAATAAAAGGTTTCTTCAATGGATATTGACCAAAGTACATCCCAATTGGCGGGAAGATACCCAACCTGTATTTCTAACCAATTTAGATGAAAGGTAAGCACGGCAATAATTGCTCTTAACAAAGATGTTTTTGAAGGATTTATGATAAAACCCTCAATGGCTAAAAGGTGGAATGCTGATAAAACCAGTAATAGCAGAAAGAGTAGGGGTGTAATTCTTGTAAATCGATACCAATAAAATTTTTTTAGGTTTATGTTTGATAACCCTCCCCATTTTTTAATAATAGAGGAAGTTATAAGAAATCCTGAGATGGTAAAGAATATCACAACACCATTGTACCCGTTCCAGAAAAGTAGTGTGAACAACTTTGATGGTAAATCATCTTTTAAAAATGTATTGGTGAAGCCAAAATGAATGTTCAAATGTAGAAGAATTACAGCCAGTATACATACACCTCTGAAAATATCTATTCCAATGTTTCGCTTGGATATTATTTCTTCAATTTTTGACATATATTATTTTAAAAAGAAACAATTGTTATTGCTTACAATAACCATTATTTAGTTGGATTCTGTTTTTTACTTTTTTAAAATTTTCAGTGCTTTTAATATCACGTGGTCCTTACCCTTTTTTATATCTTCTTTTGAGTTGAGGACTTTATGGTTAACAGGAATTCCTGTTCCTTCATAGAGTTTCATATCGGCAGAATAAGTTCTTGAATTAGACAAGGAAACCCACCAACCATTTGGTAAATTAAATTCATACATAAATGACAAAATTCCTGCCGTGTTAGAGCCAACTGAAATGGCATTTGGGAATTGTTTCATAGACATTACGAACGTTTCACCAGCACTGCCTACACCTTCATTGGTTAGTAATACCACAGGTTTTAAAAATTTTTCAGTTGCATATACTTGTTCAGGCTCAATATAGTGAGTAATCAAACTATCAAAGCTCTCATATCCAGCTCCAGAAATCCTACTATGATTATGTCTTGAAACCGTTCTTTCATCAGTAAACCTAGCAGCAACTTCCATTGAGAACTCTGGATAGCCTCCTCGATAAAGTCTTACATCGACAATTAAACCATCTAATTCCTTAAAGTCTTCAAATATGACATTAAGATCCTTGCGTATTTGAATTAAATCAGATGCTGTATATGATTCACCTGTTGGGTCAGAACGTAGAAACCTGAAATAGCCAATTTTATCTGATTTGGCATAATGAAACAATTTTTCTCCATTTAGTTCAAATCCGATTGAGTCAATAGGATTAAACCCCTCTTTTAACAAAGTATTACTGACCATACCCCAAAATTCTCCACGTAATGAGTCATTATTGAACTGCTGAAGGAAAATTGATGGGTTGCCTCCATCATTAAAGTAATTATCTTCATGGGCTTCAATATGAATATGTCCATCCTTTAAGGGTCGAACCATGTCTGTTAGAATCTGAAATAATTCATCATCAGATATTTTAGCAGTAACCCTGGGTCTATGTTTAGAGTAGGTTTCTTTCCAGTCAACTCCTTTAAATTCAAAAAAAGCAGAGTTGTCTTCAAAAGTTTGCCAAAAGACCTTGAAATTTAATTCTTGCATAGAATTGGCTGGCTTCCTGTAGTTACAAGCATTTATGACTAAAATAATCAGAAAGATTAATGGTAATTTTTTCATTGGTATTTCAAATGTTTTGTATATGAAAAGTAGCGGGCTTTGCTCTCTTACTTCTGCGTTTATAATAGATCTGAAATCTACAAAATCAACTCTCGGTTTAGCACTTCAACCGCTATTTTTTATATATAGTGTTGGTAGCAGTTATTTTATTAATTTATATTTTCGCAACCACTGTTCCATAGTTTCGTAATAACCATTGCAAGGTTGTCTTCCTAAAACTGATAAATCTTCTTTCCAAGCACAGGTAACACACTTTTGCAGTACGTGATTACAGTTTTTGAAAACTTCAACAGTTAATTCTGATTTCTTATTGGTGCCAATGGTTTTTTCGTATAATCTTTTGGTTTTTCGCCAATTAACCTGTGAATCATTTGCTCCGAACAATGCTAAAACAGGACTGTCAATTTTCAATAATGTTTTATCAAAGTTATCTATATAAACCCATAGACCGCTCTTTGTATCAAAGTGTCCTTTGCTTAAATATTTTCTTTGTTCTTTGTAATATTCTTTTCTATCTCTCTTTTCTTCTGATTTGTTTATCTTTAAATAGCCAAACAACTTTCGGCTCAAACTGTCCTCTCTTAAGGGTTCAGTTGCACTAACATAATCTTCATAGTTGCCATTTGTGCTAAAAATCTTGTGTCCTAGCATCCAAGCTTTATATAGATTTTCGGCTTCTTTTTCTTTTTTCCCTTCAAGTATTAAATTTGTTCTTAAGAGATAGCCAAAATTTTCTTTATCATCGGTTCCACTAACTGAAATCCAAAAATCGATTGGAAATTTTTCATTTATTAAAGGAACAATCCAACCTGCACGACTAATTCCCCAGAATCCAATCTTTTTATTTCTTGTGATTTTGGACTTTTTCAGTTCGTTAATTGCTGAGATTGCTTCGTCAGCAGAATTTTCAACAGGCTGATTGATATCAAACTCGCCATCACTATTACCACATCCTATCTTATCCCAAACAACTACGGTTAGTCCATAGGACACTAATTTTGTTCTTAAAAATGAATACCAATTACCTTCAACAAAATTAGTCTTACCATATCCTGGTACGATGATTATGATTGCTTCTGAGTTTTGATTGACAGGTTTCTCAATCAAACCTCTTATGGTTTTGTTTTCAAACTGAAATTCAAATGGTTCTGAGGAAATTTTTTGTTGGCCGAAAGCTTTGGTAATACTCAATAGAAGAGTAATGACTAAGATTGTCGTAATTGATGTTGATAATGATATCTTCAAATGAATTTTGTTTAGGTTATATGATTTTTTTTACTTTAAATACTTAATACTATCTAAAATGTTACATTTTTTGGGCGGCACATTATGCATTTATTTTTTTGGCAGAAAAACTCCTAATTGCTACCAACTAGTATATATAAGTAACAGTTACGTATATATCTCTTATGTCTGTAGGCTTTATTCCATATTAAATATACTATTAATGAACTTTCTTAAAGGGCTTAGAAAATGCTTGAATTCTATAAACTTAAGTTGAGTATTTGATTGGTATGAAAAAAATAAGAGCGATAATAGATAATAAAAATTTCATTGATGTTTTTTAAAATTTATAATCCCTAAAATTAGACCATAATATAAACTTGTGATAGAATGAAATTAACATTACATAATTATTGTTTCATATTGTTTAACGTGTAAAATGGATTCTACAAATTTTTAGTTTGATTGTCCATTTGTGAAAAATGTTCCATAAATAAAACAAAATAACATTCCTTTTTTTTACAGATAGTTTCTTTATAATAGTAAACGTATCAATACTTATATGATCTTTAGTTTTTGAAAGTGATAATAGATATTTGTCAGAACTTTAGACTTCTAAGACAAGGGCAATTACCATTTTAGGCTTCTTAACTTTACGTTTTTCGAACACTCCGTATTTGAACATAAAAAAAAATTTGTAGATATATTACTTTATTAATACCCTAAATCAGTGATTACCTCAAGAACTTCTTTAATAATAATTACAGCATTATCTCTCATAGTATAGATCGAAGAATGATTTCCTATGATTCCAATACTTTTGCCGTTTGTTGAAAGCTCGTGGTATTCTTTATGTTTTCCATATAATTTTATTCTTTCATTTACCTTTTTATCATATTCTTTTTTCCATTCAGAATCTTCTGTAATGGCATGAAAAGCTCTAATTTGTAAATCACCAAAGTTCTCTTTCTTTCCAGATCGCTTTAATGTCTCATAGTAATATTCGGTTTCTTTTTTAAAAGTTCTAAAAGTTTTTCCATTTTGAAATTGATCTTTAATACGTTGATTCATTTCGTCAGGTAGTCCTGGTCCATAATATGGTGTGCCAATTAATTTATCATATAATGAAAAGACTCCCAAGTCACATGTAATAGCTTGTAGCTCTATACTCGCCAGATATCCTTTATATTTAAATGAAGTTTTTGCTGGAGCATTGTATCTTACTACATGATCTGGGTGAGTTGCATCAATGAAAAACATAGCCTGAACTTCTTCTGGATATAATTCTGTGAATACTCGTATTTGTGGCCCTCCAGTTGAATGGCCCATCATAATGTAAGGGGGAGCCACTCCTGCTTTTTTAAGTAGTGAATGTAATCGTCTCGCTACTGTTTCAGGGTCTCTCGGAGAATCAATATCATCACTGTGGTTTATGCCTATTCTGTCATACCTTACAACCCTAATACTGTCTTTTAAGCCCTCACTCAACCAATGGTAAAATTCTGTTGTCAATCCTCCACCGCCTTCTATTACCAATGTCGGTTTATTATTATTTTTTCCTTCTTTAACAATATGAAGCTTGTATTCGCCCATGTCTATTAGTTCTCCCAAAGGTTTATGAGGTTCTGGCAGGAACAATCTAAATACAAGACCTGCAAAAACAATTAATACTAAAAAGGAAATGATTGATACACTTATCCATTTAACAGCGGTTTTTAGGCAGCTCAAAAATTTTATAATTACTTTCATTTTTTTGATTCTTTTATTTTGAGTCAAACATAATTTCGTAATCATGTATTTCCTAATTATAATGATGAACGTATACTATAAAATGAGGTAATTGATTTAAATCAACATAAACATCGTTCGATGTAAAAATGGTATTGTTCAAAGCAGAAAAAGAAGAGTTGATAACTATTATTGAGACTAGAGTTAGGGAAATGTTATTTTTGTTAAATGAAAAAAATCTTTCAAAATTACTCTAAGATTTTACTCACAGCCGGCCTAATCCTAAGTGGACTTACTATACTACTAGTTATAAGTAAAACAAACATTACCATAATTAACCCTGAAAATGTTCCTAAGGCATTATACATTATTATCCTTACATTAGTTTTTATTACCTGTTGGCTTTTTATAGCATTTTTAATCTTTAAATTTTCTATTAATAAAATTCTTGGTCTAGCAAGTTTGCTATTTATAACCATAGTTTTAGAACGCTACCTTCCGATTAGTAAAAATCCCATCACCGTTCCATTAATTATCTTATTTTGGTTAGGCTTGGCAAATCTTTTTCTTACTAAATTTTTCCAAAAATATAAGTATATAATTATTGGAGTGTATGGCTTAGTTATAGTTTATTTCCTTATCATATTTTATACAACAGCTAACTTTGACAGTCAAAATAGGGAACGCTTTGCTGGTATTATGTTACTGCCTATTCCTGTTTTTCTTCTATTGTGGGCTTATGAGCATTGGCGTTGGCTACAAACTTTGAAAATAGATAAAGCAAAAACAGAATTATCCTTACTAAAAAGTCAAATCAATCCCCATTTTTTCTTTAATACTCTAAATAACCTTTATGGTTTAGTGCTAGAAAAGTCTGATAAAGCGCCTCAGGTTATTTTAAAATTATCAGATATGTTGAGATATACAATTTATAAAGGTGAGGAAGAATATGTTCTATTGAAAGATGAAATACGATATCTTGAAGACTATATAGAACTGCATAAAATACGTTATCAAAAAAAGGTAGATATTGTGTTTAACCACAATGTTGAGGAGAGCTTACAAATTACTCCGTTGACCTTTATTGTACTATTAGAAAACGCTTTTAAACATGGGGTAGAAAAGATGCGTAGACATGCATTTATTGATATTAAAATGAAATCAGAAAAAAACCAGCTTTTCTTTACTCTCAAAAACAATTTTGATCCAACTATTTCTATTGAATCTCACGGTATTGGCTTAGTAAATTTAAAAAAGAGACTTGTACATTCTTACCCTGAACAACATAAATTAATTTTTGAACAAAAAGAGGGGCTTTATACGGTGAATTTAATTATTAATTTGAAATGAAATACTGTATTATAGATGATGAGCCAATTGCACATAGAATTATTGAAGGGTTTTGTGAGAACCTTCCTTATCTTAATAAGGTAGGAAATTGTTATGATGCGTTTGAAGGAATGCAATTACTCAAAGATAAAAGAATTGATTTGGTATTTCTTGATATCCAAATGCCTCAACTAAAGGGTTTTGATTTCTTGAAAACAATTCACAAGCCCCCTCAAGTAATTGTGACTACTGCACATAAAGAGTTTGCCCTAGAAGGTTATGAATTGAATATTACTGACTATTTACTAAAGCCATTTTCTTTTGAAAGATTCTTAAGAGCAATTAACAAAGTAGTTTCTCAAAATAGCTTAACAAGACGTGATTCGCAAACAAAAAACCTAAAAAGATTATTTATAAAAGGAGATAAGAAAACGCATCAATTACATATGGATGATGTACTGTATATTCAAGCCTATGGGAATTACACCAAAATATTCGTCAAAGAAGAAATGATTCTAAGTCACGAAAAAATATCATCTTTAGAATCAATCTTGCCAGGTTCTCTTTTTTTGAGAGTGCACAAATCCTTCATAGTATCTATAAATAAAATAACTTTAATTGAGGGTAATCGTATTACAATAGGAGGGAATAAGATACCAATTGGATTG
>CAZUIE010000069.1:0-17305 GCA_964620945.1 uncultured Maribacter sp. | reverse complement strand
ACAAGGGAGAAACAGGAGATAAAGGATTAAACGGTGATAAAGGTGAAGTCGGAGATAAAGGGGAAACTGGTGACAAAGGTGAAACCGGAGACAAAGGATTAACTGGTGATAAAGGATTAAACGGTGATAAAGGTGAAGTCGGAGACAAAGGGGAAACGGGTGACAAAGGTGAAACCGGAGATAAAGGTGAAGTCGGTGACAAAGGGGAAACCGGTGATAAAGGGGAAACCGGCGACAAAGGACTAACTGGTGATACCGGTGATAAAGGTGTAGTTGGTGACAAGGGTGAAGTCGGAGACAAAGGGGAAACGGGAGACAAAGGAGAAACTGGTGACAAGGGTGAAACTGGTGATAAAGGACCAGATGGTGATAAAGGATTAGAAGGTGACAAAGGTGAAGTTGGCGATAAGGGCGAAACTGGAGATAAAGGACTAACTGGCGATACCGGAGATAAAGGTGAAACTGGTGACAAGGGAGAAACAGGAGATAAAGGATTAAACGGTGATAAAGGTGAAGTCGGAGACAAAGGGGAAACTGGTGACAAAGGTGAAACCGGAGATAAAGGTGAAGTCGGTGATAAAGGGGAAATCGGTGACAAGGGAGAAACTGGTGACAAGGGAGAAGTTGGTGACAAAGGGGAAACCGGTGACAAAGGTGATGCAGGCGATGTGATAGCAGCAGAGGCCAACAACAGTATAACCACTGGCGCCAATGGTAGAGCATTTTTCGAAAGTCCAATCAAAGCTTTTGGGAAAATAGCAGCAGCTGGTTCCGTAACACGAGCAACAACTGGGGTTTCAGCAGCAAGGTTAAGTAGGGGTCGGTATCGGGTGACATTGCCTACAGGTGTAGTTTCAGATGCTAATTACATCATACAATTAACTCAACCTGGCAGAGGCGGTGCGGGCAATGATGACCCAGGAATTTCATACAGTAATCAAACCGCCACTAGTTTTGAAGTGATTATCGGAGATAATGATAACGGTGGAACCGACAGAAGCAGATTTGACTCCGAATTTATGTTTACAATTTTAGATTTATAACGATGTATAAAAAGATACTATTTTACACAATCCTTTTAAACTTCTGTGTTTCCAATGCACAGCTAGAAGGAAGCCTGCTAATGGGACTTACGAACGCTACCACAGCAGAAATGAATGCAACAACCAATCCTGTAGAAGGTTCAATACTTTACAATTCGGATGAAAACGAAGTCTTTGTTTATGACGGATCTCAGTGGAAAAGCACCGCAAGTAATGGTGTTCATTTAGGTTTTCTGATTATTAATAGTACGGGCAACCTAAATATTACCGGTATACCCTTTCAACCCTCTCAAGTTAGCTTTGTTGCACATGCGAACATAGAGTCGCTCAACATTAATAGCGATAATGGTTCTGGAAATAATTTCAACGGTATACCCAATGCGTTCGGAACCATGAACGGTTTTGCTCGGGATAACAACGGTGTAGTTACCCAACAGGTCATTTATGTTGGAGGAAACGGAACCTCTATCAACGATATTTCTCGATATGCTTCTAGTACAGAATGTATAGGCATACGATATAGTAATCAGAATGGTGATAATATAGGGATAACCTCCGCCAGTTTAAGTGCTTTTAATTCAGATGGTTTTACGCTAAATATTGGGAGTAACGCAGATAATCTAGTAGTACTATACCAAGCATATAGGTAAATAATAAAAATTTAAATTATATTTTAAATCAGTAATGAGTTTTAAAGAAATTACACCTTACCATCAATAAAATCGACCAAACTATGAGGTACATTGTTCCTTTTTTAACGGTTCTATTTTCTGGCTCTATTGGTTTGAGTCAAGATGCGGTACACAACTATGGTGCTATTCAGATACATGATACTGGCTTGGTAGGCTTTCACATGGACCTTATCAATGACGGTGCTTTTAACCAAAATCTTGGATTAGTAGGTTTTTACAACGATAATACACTAACCTTATCAGGCACCTCAAACCCTGTACTCTATGATGCAGAAATAGCAGTTGATAATGGTTTTTATATAGAAAACACCCTTGGCATCCTCAATAATGCCAATCTTGTTTCGGGAACAATATTCACGCCAAGAAGTTCGTATTCAACAAACCTAAGTTTTATAACTGATTCTTTTTACAATGGCGATAACAACAGCAATATGGTAGATGGGTATACCTCTATTCTTGGAAAGGATTCATTTACTTTTCCCATTGGCGAAAACGGTAAATTACGCCCTTTGACCATAGTTTCTGAAACTATAAACGATTATGCACGCAGCGCTTATTTTGATGAAGACCCTAACAATCCCAGTATTTTTGGCACTTCGTTTAATACAGACGAAGTAGAAAACCAATTCCTTTCTGTGAGCACGCAGGAATTTTGGCAATTGGAAGGAGAAATACCTTCAAAGGTCACATTGACTTGGGACGACCAAAGCGCTGTTAATTTATTGGCCGAGTTTATTACCGATTTAAAAGTTGTTGGATGGAACATAATGCTAAAACAATGGGATAATCTAGGAAATTCCGAGGTGGAAGGGAGCTTGTCCAGTGGAAGAATTACATCAGATACCTTTATTCCCAACAATTACGAAATTATTACTATTGGAGGTAACAACGACCTTCTAGAGACACTTGACAATATAAAATTGGACAACTACTATATGACCCCTAACGGAGACGGTATAAACGATAGGTTGGTCATTGAAGGAATTGAAAATTCCCCAAACAACACCTTACAAATCTTCAACAGATATGGCGTGTTAGTGTATAGCAAACAAAACTATCATGATGAATTCGAAGGAATATCCAATAGAGAAAGTGTTATATCACAAGGTTCTGGATTGGTATCAGGCATTTATTTCTATATTATAATCTTAAATGATTTAGAACAGAAACATCAAGGGTACCTCTATTTAACCTCCTATCAAAACTAATTTGTTAGTACAACATATCCAATGAAGCACTTAAAAAGAACGTAAAGCAAAATTAATTCTTTAATTTTAAAATCCGCTGTGGCACGTTCATTGAGTATTGACGTAGCTCACAAAGAATCATAAAAGTAAATCATGATGCAAAGAAGGTCATTTATAAAAAAAACAGGAGCTGCAGGGATTGCAATGTCCGTTTTCCCGGGAATTACCATAGGCCAAGAAACGGAGTACTCCATTGTTGAACTTATGGGGAAGACCGATATAGAATTATACGGAGAAGGTATTAACCTTAGAAAGGAGGCGCATGACGCGTTTCTTAAAATGAAAAAAGCGGCCTATTCCGATGGAATTGACCTCAAAATCGTTTCCAGTTATAGAAGTTTCCAACGCCAAGAGGTTATTTTTGAACGCAAATTTATGACCTATACTGAGGACGATGGTATGGAGCCCTTGGCGGCCATCGATAAAATTATTGAATATTCTACCATACCAGGCACTAGCAGACATCATTGGGGAACCGATATCGATGTCATAGATGGATACCCAAAAACGAGCGGAGACGTGCTCGTTCCCGAAAAATTTGGAGCAGGCGGTGTTTTTGAAAATTTTAAAAAATGGATGGACGAAAATGCCACCACCTATGACTTTCACTTGGTCTATACCGATGACCCAAAAAGGCGAGGCTTCAAATATGAGCCTTGGCACTACAGCTATGCTCCTATCTCCATCCCAATGTTAGAAGCGTTTAGAAGCAAGAACATTGTTCAATTACTTCAAATGGAAGAATTTTATGGTGCAGAGTATTTTACCATTGGCTTCTTAAAAAATTACATTCAGAATAATATTTTAGACATCAATAGAAACCTTCTGTAACTCTTTTGTATATTGATGTTTATTACAGAACATCACTATTATGAGAAGAGGTAGTTGGAAAATCCGCATATTCATTGGCTTGGCCATTGTTGCCTTTGCATTCTTTCAAAAATGGAGCAATACAGAAACGAACCCTTACACGGGACGTTCACAGCATATCACCATGACCTCCGATCAGGAAATAGCGATAGGCCTTCAAAGCGCGCCGGAAATGGCACAGCAACATGGGGGACTTTATCCTGACGAACGGTTACAATCTTTTGTAGATGCCGTTGGCAATAAGCTGGTAAACAACAGCATAGCCAGGGATACACCTTATGAATATGATTTTCATTTATTGGCAGATGACCAGACCATAAACGCATTCGCATTACCGGGTGGCCAGTGTTTTATTACCTACGCACTTTTTTCGCAATTAAACGAAGCACAATTGGCCGGAGTATTGGGTCATGAAATTGGCCATGTTATTGGCAGACATTCGGCCGAACGCATTGCCGATAGCCAAACATGGCAAACCGCTACAATGGGTGCCACGGTAGGTGCTGGCGATTTAGGCAGTATTGTCGGAGGAATTGGACAGAATACGCTATTGAAAAACGGACGGGGCGATGAGCTTGAAAGTGACGAACTGGGCGTATTGTTTATGATACAGTCTGGTTACGATCCGTATGAGATGATCAAGGTCATGGAAATTCTGAAAACCGCAAGCGGACCCAACCGTACCCCCGAATTCCAAAGTACCCATCCAGATCCAGAAAATAGAATAGAAAAAATTGAGGAATCCATAGAAAAATACAGGAACCAGAGCTAAACGTTCAACGATCTTATTCGCTCTTAAACGGCACCTTAATTGAAAAGATAATTGCTTTTCGCTATATTTGGAATTCCCAAATTAAGAACACCATTTACATATTAGCCGTATAGCTGTGGGTATACAAACTGTGATACGTAGAACACATCACATTAACAACACTATATGGGAACACTATTACATTTTAAAAGTCTTTATACTGCCGCCTTCGAAAATTGCAAACCAGAAATTTTGGTGGTGATTTTAAAAATTTACTCCGTCTTTTGCGGATTAATGTTACTGATGGCTTTCTATGCTTTTGCGTATAGGGCCTATAATGGATTTGAATTTTAACGTTTGTACTCTTTTACCTGAACACTATAAGAGATTTTATTTAAAATTAAAAGCCCGCTATGCTTCACAAGCGGGCTTTTTTTTTTGAGAACTAAGCATTAGCATTTAATAGGGGTTCAACAAGTGAAACCCTTACCATTTGGAAAATCGGTCTATGAAACCATTAGTATAACCGCTCCTTTCCCTTACAGCATGGCTATTGGTTAACGCATCACCTCCGCCATTGTTGGTAATAAATCAAATAAAAAAGCCATATCAAATACTAGTTAAACTAAGCAATTCCCCCTATTTTTGAATGAATATTTTTTGACAAACGCAATGAATAAAAAAGTAATCTTAATGATTTTAGACGGTTGGGGAACCTCACCTGACCCTAAAGTTTCCGCTATTGACAATGCACATACGCCATATATAGACTCTCTGTACAAAACCTATCCCAACGCCGCTTTACGCACAGACGGTCTTAATGTTGGCCTCCCAGAGGGACAGATGGGAAACAGTGAGGTGGGCCATATGAACTTGGGTGCAGGCAGAATCGTATATCAAGAACTAACACGTATCAACTTGGCGGTTAAGAACAATACCTTAAAAGATGAAAAAGTTTTAGTAAATGCCTTTGATTACGCCAAAAAAAATAAAAAGAAAGTACATTTTTTGGGCTTGCTGAGTGATGGTGGGGTGCATTCCCATATAAATCATTTAAAAGGCTTGCTTACTGCGGCCAACGATAGCGATTTAACAGATGTGTTTGTGCATGCTTTTACCGATGGAAGGGATGTAGACCCAAAGTCGGGAGTTGGTTATGTTAAGGATTTACGGGAACACATGTCCAATACAGTAGGAAAAATCGCTACGGTTACCGGTAGATATTATGCAATGGACCGTGATAACCGCTGGGAGCGGGTCAAACTTGCCTATGATGGCATGGTCAAGGGTATTGGAACATCAACGGACAATATCATTCAAAGCCTAAAAGAAAACTACGCAAACGATATTACCGATGAGTTTATAAAACCGCTAGTCGCAAATAAACAGGGCTTAATAGCGGAAGATGATGTAATTATCTTCTTCAATTTTAGAACTGATCGCGGAAGAGAGCTGACCAATATGCTATCCCAAAACGATTTTCCAGAATACGATACAAAAAAACTGCCCTTGTATTACGTCACTATGACCAATTATGACGATAGTTTTAAGGGGATAAAGGTGGTTTTTAATAAGGATAATATAACGGATACGCTTGGTGAAATTCTTGCCAAAGCAGGAAAGAAACAAATACGCATTGCGGAAACGGAAAAATATCCACATGTTACTTTCTTTTTCTCCGGAGGACAGGAAGAACCTTTTGAAGGCGAAAGTCGAATTTTAAAGAACTCCCCTAAAGTCGCAACTTATGATTTAAAACCAGAAATGAGCGCTTTTGAATTGACCGATGCCTTGGTTGAAGATTTAAAAAAGCAGGAAGCTGATTTTGTCTGTCTTAACTTCGCCAATGGTGATATGGTGGGCCACACAGGAATCATGGAAGCAGCTATAAAAGCTTGTGAAGCAGTAGACAAATGTGTAAAGAACGTCATAGAAACAGGATTGGAAAATGGTTATTCTACCCTATTGATCGCAGATCATGGAAACTGTGAAACCATGATCAATCCAGATGGTTCGCCACATACCGCTCATACAACAAACCCAGTTCCCGTAATTCTAGTAGACCCAGATGCTACCGAAATTCATGATGGTGTTCTTGGTGATGTAGCTCCTACCATTTTAAAAATGATAGGGGTGGAACAACCTAAAACCATGACTTGTACCTCTTTAATTTAAAAGAGAAAAGATGATAAAAAAGTATTGTTTTACCTTTGCAACCTATGATAAAAATTAAATCGGCAGAAGAAATTGAATTAATGCGCGAAAGCGCTTTAATCGTATCCAAAACATTAGGTATGTTGGCGGCCGAAGTTAAGCCTGGCGTAAGTACCCTTCATTTGGATGCGCTAGCCGAAACTTTTATTAGGGATCATGGCGGTGTTCCGGGATTCTTAGGTTTATATGACTTTCCTAATTCTTTGTGCATGAGTCCAAACGCTCAGGTAGTACACGGAATTCCGAATAAAACGCCCTTACAAGAAGGTGACATTATTTCTATAGATTGCGGCGTACTCAAAAATGAATTCTATGGTGATCATGCCTATACGTTTGAAGTTGGCGAAGTAGCTGCTGAAACCAAAAAATTACTGGACGTTACCAAACAATCACTTTATGTCGGTATTCGTGAATTTAAGTTAGGCAATAGAGTTGGCGATGTTGGTTATGCCATTCAGAAATTTACCGAAGACCATGGTTACGGAGTCGTACGGGAATTGGTAGGACATGGACTAGGTAGAACCATGCACGAAGACCCTGAAATGCCCAATTATGGAAAACGTGGAAGAGGGAAAAAATTTGTAGAAGGTATGACCGTAGCCATCGAACCTATGACCAATTTAGGAACGAAAAGTATAAAGCAGTTAAAGGATGGATGGACTATTCTCACTGCTGACGGGAAACCCAGCGCACATTTTGAACACAACGTGGCCATAGTAAATGGCAAGCCCGAACTACTTTCTACCTTTAAGTACATTTATGATGTTTTAGGAATTGAAAGTAACGAGGAAGATGAATTTAGACAACAACCAGTACCGTCTTAGAGATTGTAACTAAATGAAGAAAATTTTTAGATTTTTTCTCAATGTTATTCCAAGACCGGTTCTCATAAAATTCAGTTATTTCGTAAGGCCTTTGTTTGCTTTTTGGTATAAAGGATCTACCTATATTGACCCTATAGATGGTAAAAAGTTTCGGAGCTTTCTTCCCTACGGCTATGAAAACCCTAGAGAAAATGTTCTTTCACCTTCAACCCTGTCCTTAGAAAGACACAGATTACTTTGGCTGTTTTTAAAAACGGAAACCAATTTTTTTACTGCAAACCTCAACGTTCTGCACTTTGCACCGGAACAAGCATTTTACAGTAAGTTCAAAAAACTAAAAAACTTGGTGTACACCACCACAGATCTTAATTCTCCTCTGGCAGATATAAAAGCAGATATCTGTAACCTTCCATTTAACAACGATAGCTACGACGTTATTCTCTGTAATCACGTATTAGAACACATACCGGACGATACCAAAGCCATGAAAGAGTTGTATCGTATTTTAAAACCCGGTGGATGGGGCATTTTTCAAGTTCCTCAAGAACTAAATCGAGAAAAAACCTTTCACGACGATAGCATTACCGACCAAAAGGAACGTGCCAAGATATTTGGGCAATACGATCACGTTCGCATATATGGTAGAGACTATTTTCAAAAACTCCGATCCGTTAGATTTGAAGTGGAAGAAGTAGATTATACCAAAACACTCACATCGGAGGAAGTTAATAGGTATAGACTGGCAAAAGGAGAAATTATACCGCTAGTAAAGAAACGATTACTCTAAGATTATTGTCTTAAATCCGTCTGTCATAAACTCCTGAACGTCACCCGCTGCATCTGCATATATAATATAAGCATCTAGACTTCTATCCGAGGCAATTATTTGCTTAGCCGAATCTAAGTTCATAGCCATGAATGCGGTGGCATATCCATCTGCGACTGCACAATTATTCGCTAAAACGGTGACTCCTAACGTAGTTGAATTTTTTGTAAAACCACTTATAGGATCAATGGTATGCACAAACTTCTCGCCTGTAGTTTCATCTACCCTGAATTTTCGATAATTCCCGGAAGAAGCTAAAGCTTTATTATTTAGATAAATAGCAATTTTCGATTCGCGTTGCAACTCGTTTTGAGGGTTATCTATACCTACCGCCCAAGGTTTGTTTTTTATGGTATTCTTTCCTTTACCAACTACTTCTCCACCGATTTCTATAAGGTAATTTTCAATATCCATACTATCCATAAAAACCGCAACCCTATCTATGGCATACCCCTTTGCAATTGCATTGAAGTCAAAATACATCCCTGAAATCTCTTTAGAAATTGTTCCTTTGGAAGTAATGGCTACCTTATCAAAACCTACGTATTGCAAGAGACTATCTACGGTGACGCTGTCCATGGCCATCTCTTTTCCGGGTCCAAAACCCCACGCATTAACCAACGTGCCCACTGTTGGGTCAAAATAGCCATTTGTTTTGGTATAAATTTCTTTTGAAAGTGTAAAGACATCCGTAAACATGTGATCTACCTGTACCGTGGTATCACCGCGATTAATTTTAGATATATCAGATTCCGGTATGTATGTGGATAAAGATTGATTAACAACCCTAAAAATGGAATCGATTTCCTGTTGATAGTCCAAAGGAGATTCGGATAAGTAAATAATACTGAAAGATGTCCCGAAAACCCCTCCGGTAGCTTGATTCCTTACCACTTCATTTTTACTCCCCTTACAAGAAAGCAACAACCCAACCATTACAAGAAAAAAGCCTTGTTTCATCACTTGATTTCTATTAAACCGTCATAATCAACGATGTATTCTTCATCTAAATAAACAGGTAAATTATAATCCTTGGAATTTACCAATCCTACTGGAGCATAAAACGTTCTTGCCTCAAACTTTAGGGCATGATCTCTCATTTTATTCAAATCGGAACGAAAAAACTCCATATCCTTGGGGTCACCAGGATAGCCTATACTCTTGACAACAACGAAATGTAGTTTCTTTTCTTTAGTACAAACAAACTGCGGATTCTTTTTCAACTCACTATTGACGGCCAAAAATTCGAAACCTGCTTCTTCTAGCTGTTTACCTACAATATTCATTGCTAAATTATGTAACTCTTGCTCTGTAAGGATATGCATTGTACTTATTTTTATTTACATGGTTTCTCTTAAAAACCACCTATAAAAAAACCGATATTATTCATATCGGTTTTTTTATCAAATCAACGTCTTTTTCTTCTATCAATGGTAAAACAACATCTGTTATCCTCCAAAATCATCAAAACGGATATGTTCGTCAGGTATACCGTAATCCTCGCCCATTTTCTGCACCGCTTTGTTCATCAAAGGAGGTCCGCAAAAATATAGTTCAATATCTTCTGGCGACTCGTGATGGTCCAAATAATTATCAATCACGCAATTGTGAATAAAGCCAACAAAACCATCACCTGGAGCATCTATAGACTCTTTAACTTTCCAATTATCCTCCTCCATGGGTTCGGAGAGCGCCAAATAAAACTTGAAGTTTGGAAACTCCTCTTCTAATTTGTAGAAGTGGTCTAAATAAAATAACTCCCGTTTAGAGCGACCACCGTACCAATACGATACTTTTCTATTTGTCTTTAATGTTTTAAACAGATGATATAAATGGGAACGCATTGGAGCCATTCCCGCACCACCACCTACATACAACATTTCGGCATCGGATTCATTGATGAAGAATTCGCCATAAGGTCCAGATATAACAACATCATCGCCCTCTTTTAATCCAAAGATATAAGAAGAAGCCACACCAGGGTTTACATCCATCCAACCATTTTTAGAACGATCCCATGGGGGTGTCGCAATACGTACATTCAACATAATCTCTCTCCCTTCTGCTGGGAAAGAAGCCATAGAATAAGCCCGCTCTACTGTTTCAGGGTTTTTCATTACCAATGGCCAAAGATTAAACTTATCCCATTCTGCCTTAAACTTATCTGGGGTATCGTGCTCTTCAGGGTGTGCCGTGATATCCATATCTGCGAACTTTACCTCACACTCCGGAATCTCTATCTGTATATAACCTCCGGCTTTGTACCCCATATCTTCAGGAATTTCAACTACAAATTCTTTAATAAATGAAGCAACATTATAATTACGAACTACTTTAGCCGGCCACTTTTTAATTCCGAAAACTTCTTCAGGAATGGTTATTTCCATATCCTGTTTTACTTTTACCTGACACGCTAAACGCGCTCCATGACTCAATTCACGTTTAGAAAAATGGGGTGTTTCAGTAGGAAGTGCTTCCCCTCCTCCAGAAAGAACGTGACATTCACATTGGATACATGTACCACCACCACCGCACGCTGAAGGTAAAAACACTTTCTGACCACCAAGTGTTGTAAGCAAAGTACTTCCTGAGGCTACTTCTATCTTCTTTTCTCCATTTATCGTAATGGTTACAGGTCCCGAAGGCGATAATTTTTGTTTGGTAAACAACAAAACAGCAACCAAAATCATCAATAGCACCAAAAATGCCACGACTGTAATCATTATTGTTCCACCCGTACTAGTAGCTAAAACCATCTTTTATTTATTTATATCGTTATAGGAAATCTCCTTTTCGTCTATTTCCTTTTTTTCTTCTTCTCTATCTTCAGCAAGTATATCGGTCTCTTTCAATTGCTGTGCACCCGCACTTTCAACCGCTACAGGAGCCTCTTCGCCTCCACCTGTTAACATACCTCCAAAGCTCTGGAAACCTATACCCATTAAGCCAGTGATTATAAACGTGATTCCCAGACCTCTCAAAGGAGCAGGTACGTTGGAATATCGAATTTTTTCACGTATGGCAGCAATAGCCAAAATAGCCAAAAACCAACCTATTCCAGAACTTACACCGTAATTCAATGCAAGACCAAAAGTTTCTATTTCTCTTGCCTGCATGAACAATGAACCACCTAAAATAGCGCAGTTTACCGCTATCAGAGGTAAAAATATACCTAGGGAATTATAAAGCGATGGAGAAAACTTCTCAACAATGATTTCTACCAACTGAACCATGGTAGCAATAGTTGCAATGAAGAGTATAAAGGATAGAAAACTTAAGTTGTAATCTGCATACTCCTCACCTAACCAAACTAAAGCGCCTTCTTGCAGCAAATATTTATCCAACAACCAGTTTAAAGGCACGGTAACCGCCAACACAAAAATAACAGCTGCTCCTAAACCCACCGCGGTAGCCACTTTCTTTGACACTGCCAAATAGGAACACATCCCTAGGAACACGGCAAATACCATGTTATCTATAAAAATCGATTTAAAAAAAAGTTCTATATGCTCTAACATAATTTCTTTGTATCTATTCGTTTAGTTTTCTTCTACCAATGCAGGGTTTCTTGAACGTTGTACCCAGATAATGATACCTACCACGATTAATGCCGCTGGGGGTATAATCATAAATCCGTTATTTTCATAACCAGTAGCATATAATCCTGTTTTCATAATCGGGTCACCTAACACAGGATATCCTAAAAGCGTTCCTGAGCCTAACAATTCCCTGAAAAAGCCAACTAAAATAAGGATTACTCCATATCCTAACGCATTACCGATACCGTCAAGAAAAGACTTCCATGGCCCATTTGCCAATGCAAATGCCTCAAAACGTCCCATGATAATACAGTTGGTAATAATTAAACCGATAAAAGCACCCAAGGTTTTACTGAGTTCATAAGCAAATGCTTTCAAAACTTGATCTACTATAATCACTAAGGTCGCAACAACAATCAGCTGAACGATAATTCTAATCTTAGAAGGAATAATATCCCGCATAAGGGAGATTACAACGTTTCCGACTCCCATAACAAAGATTACGGAAATGGCCATCACTATGGAGGCCTCCAACTCTGCGGTAATCGCTAGTGCGGAACAAATACCCAATACCTGAATGGTTATTGGATTGTTATCCGTTAACGGATCTAAAATTAAACTAGCGTCTTTTTTTGTAAGTAAGGCCATAGTTAATTAACTCTAATAGTTTCTAAATAATCTTTGTATAGGTTGACGCTCTCTTTAATCATCACTGCAACACCGTTTCCAGTAATGGTAGCTCCTGCAAGTGCGTCTACTTCATTATCCTCTTTGTCCTTGTTCAAGGGATCATTGTTCCCTTTTGCAACGGCAATACCTTCGTATTTTGTACCATCCAAGATACTCTCACCGGTAAAATCATCCATAAAGTAGCGCATTTTGATATTTGCTCCCAATCCGGCCGTTTCCCCTTTATGATCAAAATATACACCTTGCACCGTCATGGTTTCATCTAATGCGATATAGCCCCATATGGCATCCCATAGGCCTTTACCGTACATTGGAATGATATAAAAGTTCTTATTGTTTTTTTCTCCAATAAATAGCGGCAGTTGATAGGGCTCACCCTTCTTTTTGTTGGCAAGCTGCTTTTTTAAATCTATCAAATAGGCCTCTTCGCTTTGGGTTATTTTATCACCTTCGATGACCAATTGCTCCTTAATGTAGTTCGTGAACTCACCTCCTACTCTATCCGTAGGTATAAAATTCACACTTCCTGCATCATCGCCATTTTCATTTACACCCATAGCATAAAGAATATTCTGTTGCTTGGCGAATCGTTCGTTTTCTTTAATGTTAGGCAATAAGCTCGAAGCTAAAAATGCCAAGATGGAACCGACTACTACAACCATAACGGCTGCAAAAATAACCGTATAACTATTTTTATCTGTATCTACTCCCATAATTAAACAGTTTCTGCTTTAAGTTCTTTTGCAGCGCTATCCGAATCCCTTGGAAGTACTACTGCATTTTTAAGTCTTTTCATTCTTCGCTTTACATTACCCTGAACTACGTAATGATCGATGGTAGGTGCAAATACGTTCATTAATAATATAGCCAAGAACACACCTTCTGGATAGGCAGGATTAAATACGCGTATCATTACAGAAATGAATCCGATGAAGAAACCATAAATCCATTTACCTTTATTGGTCTGCGATCCGGTAACCGGATCTGTAGCCATGTACACAATACCAAAGGCTAGACCACCCACTATAAGATGTTTCCAAAAATCAAAGCTCATTAGACCGTAAAACTTACTTGTTTCACCGACCCAACCCACTTCTACAACCTGATTGAACATGAGTCCCATTACCAAGGAGCCTATTACGGCACTCACCATAATCCTCCAGCTTGCGATTTTACTAAAAATCAAGAATAAACCACCTAACAAACATAAAAAAGCGGAAGTTTCACCTACAGATCCCGGAATAAACCCGAAGAACATATCGGAAACGCTATATTTTGCCGTCATGGCAGCTTCATTATTCTGCGCCAAATACCCTAATATCGTTTCTCCAGAAATAGCATCCACATTATCTGCACCTGCTAAAATTTGTTCGGCACGTTCACGCGCTTCATACACCCAAACCTTGTCACCACTCATCCAAGTAGGATAGGCAAAAAACAGAAAAGCTCTAATCGTCAAAGCGGGATTAAGAATATTCATGCCCGTACCGCCAAAAACCTCTTTCCCAATTACCACACCGAAAACAACAGCAACGGCAAGCATCCACAATGGCGTATCTACCGGCACGATTAGCGGCACTAACATTCCGGTAACCAAATATCCTTCCTCTACTTCATGCCCCTTAATTACAGCAAAAATGAATTCTACAATTAGTCCTACTCCGTAGGATACCACTACTAAGGGCAGTACTTTAATTATTCCGATCCAGAAGTTATCCCATGTGATAAAATGCTCTAAAACAGAAAAATTTTCTGGAAAACCATTCAATGCGGAATAGTGTTGATACCCGGCATTGAACATGGAAAATAATAGAATTGGAACCAAGGCCATAATTACCGTGTTCATGGTTCTTTTTAAGTCGTCGGCTCCTCTAACGTGCGACCCGGAGTGGGTCGTTTCGTTCGGAGAGAATAAAAAAGTATGAAAAGCATTGAAGGCAGGCGCCATCTTTTTGCCTTTATACTTCATTTTTAATTCGTGCATCGTGCTTTTTACGCTCATCTCTTATCCTATTTCTTGTTGTAATAAATCCAAACCTTCTCGTATAATCTGTTGATGGGGTTGCTTGGAAATGCAAACAAATTCCGTTAACGAAAAGTCTTCCGGGGCTACTTCGTAAAGACCCAATTGCTCCATTTCGTCCAAATCCTTCACCATACATGCTTTCAGCAATTGCATTGGAAAAATATCCATGGGGAAAACCTGCTCATATTGTCCAGTAACCACAAATGCCCTGTGCTCCCCATTAGTATTTGTAGTTAGGTCATATTTTTTCTTTGGTTGCATCCAAGAAAATGTAAGTGCCCTTGTGTTAGAAATTTTATTAAAAATGGGTTTGTTCCAACCAAAAAATTCATAGTCATCACCTTCCGGGATTACACTAACCGTACTATTATAAAAACCTAAACTACCGTCTGGTTTGCTTTTAGTACCGGTAAGCACATCACCATTGACAACTCGTATATTTTCTTCTGTTACACCACTCGCATACAAAAAAGTTGCGATTTCAGCACCTATCTTTGTAGTATAATATTTTGGAGCTTTTACACAAGACCCTACTAAGGCTACAGTCCTATCTGCATTAAATTTGCCTGTTAACAGAAATTCGCCAATGATTACTAGATCCTGGGGAGAAATTGTCCAAACCAATTCACCTTTATTAATTGGATCTATCTTATTTATCTGGGTTCCGACCAATCCTGCCGGATGTGGCCCGGAAACTTTATGCAACTCAATTCCTTTTAAAGAAGCCAAAGGAGAATCAACTGATTTACCAACAGAAACATGAACCTTCCCGGGCGTTAATTTTGTCAACGCTGTAATTGCAGCTTGCAATTCGGCTTCCTTACCCTTAAGTATATAATTGACATCCGCAGCCAAAGGCGCTGTCACATAGCCAGAAATAAAAATAGCTTTTGGAGTTGTGTCCGGATCTGCAATGATATCATAAGGCCGCTGTTTAATGAATGGCCAACATCCGCCCTTTAACCAGGCCGATTTAACCTCTTGTTTGGTAGCGTTGTCTACATCAAGAACAGGACTTACAGCAAATTCTTGCTCCTTGTCGGCCAAAATTTTGACTGACAATATACGCCTTCTTGCACCGCGCTCTATCTCTACCAACTCACCACTAACAGGGGACACAAAAAGCATGTCCTCAATATTTTTATTATAGAATATAGGCTCGCCAGCTTTGATTTCGGCTCCCTGCTTTACCAGCATCTTTGGTGTTACCCCGTGAAAATCATTAAGATTTATAGTATATACGTTACTAAGAGCCGCTTTTGCGGTGTCCAGTTCTGCAGCACCCACTAGGTTAATATTCAAGCCTTTCTTAATTTGAATGTCTTTGGACATATATGGTGACCTTAGGTTAACAAAATTTGCAACAAATTTACTACTAAAAGAAAAGTTTTCCCAATTATTAACTTATAATTTAGGCTTTATATCGATGTTAATTTATTAGGCATCCTTTTTGTTTACCTTTGAAATAAAATTTGCTTACAAATGCGCATATTGCTTAAACATATTGTATTCTTGCTTTTTGCCCAATCGGTTTTATGTCAAGTACAAGAGGAGGTAAATCCGCCTTCAAACATCAAATCCATTACATTTAAAGGACCTACCGAAGACCAGTTTCCAATAATTCAGATTGGCGAACCTATATACCTTGAATTTGACGATCTTTTAGCTAACGAACAAGACTACTACTATAAAATAGTACACTGCGATTACGATTGGACCCCATCTGACCTTCTTAAATCCCAATACTTAAAAGGAATGGACAACCAACGCATTATAAACTATGCAAATAGCTACAATACCTTAGAAACGTATTCCAACTACCAGCTTACCATTCCAAATGAAAATGTAAGTTTAAAGGTTACGGGAAACTATGTTCTTGAACTTTACAACAATAGTTATCAACTTCAATTCTCTAGACGTTTTATAGTTTACAAGAACTTAGTTAACGTGGGTGGCACAGTCAAACGATCACGAGATTTTAAATATCTGAACGAAAAGCAAGTGGTTCAAATTTCAATTAATTCTGGCAACTTTAGACTGGTCAACCCAAAGAAGGAAGTAAAAATAGCCTTGATACAAAACTATTATTGGCCCTCCACACTTTACAATATCCCTCCCCAATTCACTTTAGGAAACGAACTGGTATACAAATACGAT
Source organism: uncultured Maribacter sp. (assembly GCA_964620945.1). Taxonomy (GTDB): domain Bacteria; phylum Bacteroidota; class Bacteroidia; order Flavobacteriales; family Flavobacteriaceae; genus Maribacter. The sequence continues at coordinate 426 of CAZUIE010000069.1, read as the reverse complement.
CAAGAAACATCATTTTTTGGCGGTAACGAATACCTTCTTTTTGACACAAGTGATTTACGGGCCCCAAGTTCGCAAATTAGTAGAATAGACCTTACGGATATCTACAATCATTATTTATTTTCAGACAATTTTAGATATGACCAACCCTATACGTATTTTCCTGACGTGAACGGTGATTATAAGGTGCGAACGCTACAAGGCGATGATAATTCTAGAGAGGCAGAATACACCAACGTGCATTTTAGCCTACCGTATACAGATATATTGGCGTTAGACGATGTCTATATTTTTGGCAAGTACAACAACTACGCTTTGACCGAAGAAAATAAAATGACCTATAATGAGGATAATGGTATGATGGAAGCCACCATGAAACTTAAACAGGGGTTTTACAACTATAAATACGTTGTCAAAGGTGAAAATGAA
>CAZUIE010000068.1:13109-17679 GCA_964620945.1 uncultured Maribacter sp. | reverse complement strand
AAAAATTATAAAAGTGAAAATAGTTTCATACAATGTAAACGGTATTAGAGCTGCATTGAAAAAGGGATTTTTAGATTGGTTAGGAGCTGTTGATCCAGATGTGGTCTGTTTACAGGAAATAAAGGCACAAGAAAATCAATTGGATCTTTCTGTTTTTGAAGATACCGGATACAAATACACCTATTGGTATAGTGCTCAGAAAAAAGGATATAGCGGTGTGGCCATTCTATCAAAAAAGGAACCAGATCATGTGCAGTTCGGTACCGGAATAGAAACAATGGATTTTGAAGGACGCAATTTACGCGCAGATTTTGGGGAATTATCGGTAATGAGCATGTACCTCCCTTCAGGTACTAATGTGGATAGATTGGAATTTAAATTAAATTATATGGATGAAATTAGGGACTATATTGATGTGCTCAAAAAAGATAGGCCTAATTTAATCGTCCTAGGCGACTATAATATCTGCCATGAAGCAATAGATATACATAATCCGGTAGGACTAAAAAATGTGTCCGGTTTTTTACCCGTAGAACGGGAATGGATCGGTGATTTAATACAAAGTGGGTTTATTGATAGTTTCAGGCATTTTAACAAGGAACCAGAACATTATACATGGTGGAGTTACAGGGCAAACGCCAGAAATAATAACAAGGGATGGCGTTTGGATTATGCTATGGTAGCCCAACCCTTAAAAGATAGATTAAAGCGATCTATTATATTATCAGAGGCCAAACACAGTGATCATTGTCCAATTTTGGTAGAGATCGAATAGTCTTTGGTTATGGCGAAGAAACTACTTTTACTTTTTACACTTCCTGTAGTTATTGTTGGGTTACTCTCCTTTAAATATAACTTGTTTATGGAGTATACTGTGGTGACTCCAATTATTAAAAATAAAGATAAAGGACAAAAGTTAGCCTCCGTTTATTGTGCTACCTGCCATAAATTACCTGACCCAAAATCCCTAGATCGGGCGACATGGAAAAATAGTGTCCTTCCTAATATGGGACTGAGACTTGGCCTCACTATAGATGGCAAACGTTGGGATGAAGATATGGAGGCAACGGAAGCAGATTTGGTACTCCAACTAAATGTGTACCCAGAGTATCCATTACTATCAGAAACAGATTGGGAACTGGTGCAAAAGTATTACTTGGATAATGCGCCAGACAAACTACCTGATGTTGTAAGAGTTGTTGAACCTTCCAAAACTGCTTTCCCATTTACTGCACAGACCATTCGTATCGGGGATTCTAAACTGCCACAGGTAAGTCTATTACGTTACGACAGTATTTCTTCTAATTTATACGTTGGTGATTTTAAAAGTCTTTTTGTGCTGGATAATAAAGGTGGTATTTTGAATAACTATACGATGGACAGTCCCGCTTCACATTTAGTTTTTAATGCTAATGGCAATCTTTTGTTGTCGACCTTGGGTAAACTTTCACCATCTGATCAATCGTTAGGGAACCTATATAGTCTAAAAGATGATTCTAAAAAGGGTGCCGAGTTAATCTTTTCTGATTTAAAACGTCCAGTCAATTTTGAAGTTGAGGACCTTAATCTTGATGGTAAACCAGATTTGATTTTATGCAGTTTTGGACACTATGGAGGTAAACTTTCATGGTTTGATGATTTTGACCTTGCTAAAGAACATGTTTTAAATACGTTGCCGGGTACTAGAAAGGTAGAAATAAGAGATATGAACAAAGACGGTAAACCAGATATTATCGGTTTAATGACTCAGGCTAGGGAACAAATAATAATTTATTATAACATTGGCGATAGTTCATTTAAGGAAAAAACAATACTGGATTTTGATGCAGTAAATGGAACTAGTTATTTTGAAATGGCCGACTTTAACTCCGATGGATTTCTGGATATTATGGTCACAAATGGAGATAATAGGGATTATTCTGCAATTGATAAGCCATACCATGGTATTCGTGTGTTTTTGAATGACGGAAAGGATAATTTTGAAGAATCGTTTTTCTATCCTATGTACGATTGTGGTAAGGCTATGGTCAGGGATTTTGATAATGATGGGGATTTGGATATTATAGGCGCCTCTCTTTATTCTGAGTATACGAAAAACCGAACTGCGCGCGAGAGTATTGTTTATTTGCAGAACAATGGGAATATGAATTTTACAGCGTCATATATGAAAGTGCCCATTCATGGAAATTGGCTAACGATGGAGGTCGCAGATTTCAATGGAGATAATAGGTTGGATGTACTTTTGGGAACTTTTATTTACAATATACAGGAAATGATTTCTATATCTACCAATACCGGGGTTACCTCATTTCCTCAGGTGTTATTATTGACCAATAGTACACCCTAGGTGCTAAGTCTCGTAGAAATATATTTTGATATCGTCTAAGCGTATTTTATTTGTTAATTTTGCGACTTCAAAAATCGATAACCTTTGTAATTTATGAAATATACCCAACTTCCCCATACTGCAATCGAAGTTAGTAAGATATGCCTTGGGACTATGACTTGGGGCAGACAAAATACCGAGCAAGAGGGACACGAACAAATGGACTATGCCTTTAATCAAGGTGTTAATTTTTTTGATGCCGCAGAGTTGTATCCAGTTCCTGCCAAAGCGGAACTTTATGGGCATACGGAGCAAATTATTGGTAACTGGTTTAAGAAAACCGGTAATCGAGATAAGGTAGTATTGGCATCTAAAATTGCAGGTAATGGAGATTATACCAAATTTATACGTACGACAGGATTTTCTAGGGAATCCATTATTAATGCGGTCGAGGGGAGCTTGGAACGTTTACAGACCGATTATATAGATTTATATCAATTACATTGGCCTGAACGGAATACAAATTATTTTGGCAAACGGGGTTACGAGCATGATATTTCCGATCATTGGGAGGATAATTTTCATCAGGTTTTAGAAACTTTACGTGATTTGATACGCGAGGGAAAATTGAGGCACGTCGGAATTTCTAACGAAACGCCTTGGGGTACTATGCGCTATTTAGAGGAGAGCAAAGTACACGCAACCTTACCTAGAACAATTACCATACAAAATCCATACAGTCTACTGAATCGGTTATTTGAAGTTGGACTTTCGGAGATTGCCATTCGAGAGAAGATAGGATTATTGGCTTACTCGCCATTAGGTTTTGGAGCGCTTAGCGGTAAATATTTAGGAGGAAGAATGCCAGAAGGTACTAGGGTTGCCCTTTTTCCCAATTATAATAGGTACACTAGCGAAATAGCAACGCAAGCAACGCAAAAATACTATGAGTTGGCGCAGGCCAATAATATTTCTTTAGCGCAAATGTCACTTGCTTTTGTAAATACGAGGCCCTTTGTTACCAGTACTATCGTAGGTGCCACCTCGATAAAACAACTAAAGGAAAATATAGCTAGTATTGACGTGGAGCTGTCAGATGAGGTTCTAAAGGGTATTGATACCATTCATAATCAAATTCCAAATCCGGCACCTTAAGATGATGACCCTTGTTTTTTTAAAGGTAGGATTCGGTCAAATCGTATTGATTATTGCCGTTGTTCTTATTATTTTAGTAACCGCCAGGATTATGAGAGATAAGCGCTAACCCTAACCAAATAAGTTTTGGACCATATCTTCAATTTTGGATGCCAACAACACCTTTATTTTAGTCTTTTTTAGTCCTATCTTGTTGCTTTTGGATACAATAATGGTATGATATCCCAATTTTTCAGCCTCTAAAATACGCTGGTCTATGCGTTGTACTGGTCTAACTTCTCCTGCAAGGCCTACTTCCGCTGCAAAGCAAATCCCTTTCTCTATAGGAATGTCCTCGTTGCTGGACAGTATTGCCGCAATCACGGCCAAATCGATTGCCGGGTCATCTACGGAAATACCGCCTGTAATATTCAGAAATACATCTTTGGCACCTAATTTAAAACCTGCGCGTTTTTCCAGAACGGCCAGTAACATGTTTAAACGTTTGGCATTGTAACCAGTGGTAGAGCGTTGGGGTGTTCCATAAACAGCGGTGCTTACCAAGGCTTGTATTTCTATTAATAAGGGGCGCATACCCTCAACCGTAGAGGCGATTGCAGTACCACTTAGGCCCTCATCGTTCTTGGAAATTAGAACTTCGGAAGGGTTGTTTACTTCTCGCAGACCGCTTCCCTGCATCTCGTAAATACCAAGTTCAGCGGTAGAGCCAAAACGATTCTTTAAAGAACGAAGGATTCTATATACGTAGTTTCTATCCCCTTCAAACTGCAAAACGGTGTCTACCATATGCTCCAAAATCTTGGGGCCTGCAATAGAGCCGTCTTTGGTAATATGACCTATTAGAATAACCGGGGTATTGGTCTCCTTTGCAAATTTGATGAGCTCGGTGGTACATTCACGTATTTGGGATATGCTTCCCGCGGCCGATTCTATATAGTCGGAGTGCAAGGTTTGTATGGAATCAATGACAACGATATCCGGTTCGGTCGCTGCTATTTGTTTAAAAATATTTTGTGTTTTTGTTTCTGTAAGGATAAAACAGGACTCACTATTGGGATGAATCCTATCTGCTCGCATTTTAATCTGCTT
>CAZUIE010000068.1:0-13009 GCA_964620945.1 uncultured Maribacter sp. | reverse complement strand
TAAAACAGGACTCACTATTGGGATGAATCCTATCTGCTCGCATTTTAATCTGCTTTTGGCTTTCCTCACCAGACACATACAAGGTTTTGTACGGTAATTTTAGGGAGATTTGTAAAAGCAAGGTGCTTTTGCCTACCCCTGGCTCACCACCTATAAGTACCAAAGCACCAGGTACTAATCCGCCACCGAGAACCCGGTTAAATTCCAAGTTATACGTATTTAAACGTAGTTCTTTTTCGGTGCTTATCTGATTTACCAACAGCGGTTTAGAAACCCTTTTGGCCGTGTTTGTAGGTGTTTTCCAAGCGGCTTTTTCCTCTTTTTGTACAACTTCCTCTACTACGGTGTTCCACTCCTTGCATGCCGCGCACTGTCCTACCCATTTTGCATATTGCGTACCACAGTTTTGGCAAAAAAATGCTGTTTTTGTTTTGGCCATCTTTAGTATTTCCCGTTGGGCTAAAGGTAGCAAGAAGTTTGAATATTGCGGTTATATGTTACTTACAAAGGTATCTTATTTCTTGCTGTTGTTTAGTTCGCTAAAGGCTATAAAAAAGGAGGCCCATGCCATAAGTAGGGACAAACCATTGTAGACCAGCACAAATTCTCCTTTAAGTCCAAAATAGGTGAATAGAATGCCTGAGACAATGAAGTACTTGGAGTCGATTTTTATCATAAGCGGTAGGTATTAAGATTTGGGTTGTGGTCATTATTGTAGGTTTAGAAACCGAAATCGGCCTTAAGGGCGTCTATTTTTTCGAGAGCTAGGTCTTTGGTCAGAAAATCTATCTCTTCCATCAAAAATGCTTTTTCAAAAGTTTTTAAAGCTTTTTTGGGTTCCCCCATTTGTTCGTAATATTCTGCTTCAAAATAAAAGCCCAACATGGTTTCTGGGTATTGTTTTTTACATAGGTCCGAGAGTGATTTTAAGGACTCAAAATCCTCTTTCTTTCTACTGCCGGCATAAATAGCCATAATATCGTTTAGTGCTACAGGTTTGCTAAAGCCAAAGAGGTCTTCTATACCCTGGTATTTGGTTTCTAAGTAATTAAATACAGGTTCTTCGGATGTGAGTATTTGAGTTCGATATTCATCTGGACTAATGGGTTTGAACATGCTAAAGATATTGTCAAATGCCTTTCCTATACCATAGGTAGCAACAGAAATATGGTCTGCGTCTTCATAGCTATCAAAGAAGTAATGCAAGTTTTCTTTCTCAATGGCTTTTATACCTTTATCCATGGCCAATATGGCTTCCGTACTTTTGGTTTTTTCTCCTGACGTGATTAACTGATAAAAGATTTGCTTATCAAAAATACCCAAACGACTAGGTACGCGATTTTCCATTTCTGGCGCAAGGGTAGGAGCGATATTGATGTAGGCGTTAAAAAGGGAGTTGTCTTTGAACAACCAATAATTTTGAAAGTTTGCGCTTATATCATACCCGACAATCATCTTAAAAGGTGCCGTGCTATAGTTGAGGTCTAGGTAAGGGATAATCTCCATTCCTAAGAATTCAAAAAACATTTTTGCTTTTTCTTTTGGTAGACCTGTTTCAGAATCAAATGCACAGTCCTCGAAACGGATATTATTTTTGCCTTGATTGACACCTACAACAATACTCTCTGGGGCACCATGAAATTTACTGTAAAACTTAGATGTGGCTACAACTTGATCAAAAAGATATTCTGCATCCAATACTAGAATGAGCGGATATTTTTTGGTGTCATCAAGATCTTCGGGAAAATAGTAATGCACATCGCGTCGTTCTTGAAGTTTAAAGGATTCAAATATTTCTTGCGTGGTTTGGGCGCTAGAAAGGAGGCCTAAGAAAAGGGTGGTAAGTAATAAAATATGGCGCATCTGACAGTTTTCAACAGTAGAACTACTGTTTGTTTCTGTTCAATAACGGTAATAGCAGAAAAGATATTGCACCAAAAACAATGTTCATGAGTGTTTGTGCTATCCACATAATCCAACCAAATGCATCACCGTGCACTTGTTGTATGCCAAACAGGGCCAAAGCTTTACTCACTAGAATGGGAAAAAGCCCAACACCACCATTTGTAGTAGCCATTGCGAACGCCCCAAAAACAAAGGCTACCAGAATCTCGCTTAATGATAGATTGGCTGTTGCCGGAACAGTGAATTTTATGACCCACATCATCCCAATATAGCAACTCCAGATAAATAGGGTGTGAAATGCAAATGACCATTTCCGTTTCATTTTAAAAATACTTAAAACCCCATCGAATAAACCCAAAACAAACTTTTTGATTTTCAATGCAATGTTGGAATTGGATTTTCTAATAAATAAAACAAAAACTAAAAAGCCAATCAACCCTAGGCCCAATAGCATGAATATGCCGTTGAGGTTAAGGCCGCGATCCATAAAAAAGGTGATGATGATATCGGTTTGAAGCAAAAGTGTAATCAATACCACAATAAGCAACATAAAAAGGTCAATTACGCGTTCCGTAACAATGGTACCAAACCCTTTTTCGAAAGGCACTCCTTCATAGGTGGTGAGTGCTGTTGCTCTTAAAATTTCACCGGTTCTAGGAACGCCTAAATTTGCCAAATAAGCCATGAAAATCATTAAAATATTATTAACCAACTTGGGTTTATAGCCTAAAGGTTCTAGAAGATAATTCCAACGTATAGCTCTAGAAATATGACCTAAAAGACCAAAAAGGAGCGATAGGCTAACCCAAAAAATATCGGCTTCTTTTATATAAAATAGGATTTGCTCGCGATCGGATGGTGCAGTTTTGTAGTACCAATATAAAACCAAAAAAACGCCGATAGCAATCGGAACAACTGTTTTCAGTGTCTTTTTTAAAGTAGCTGTCAAAATTTAGTTTAACAAGTTGTTTGCTTCGTTAGGAAATACTAGGGCAGGATTAAAGGTCTTCGCTTTTTCAATGTCCATAGTGCCGTAACATATGAGGATAAGTACATCGCCAACAGCAACTTTTCTGGAAGCGGCACCATTTAAAGTGATTTCGCCACTTTTTCTTGGCCCAGGTATGGCGTATGTTTCTAACCGTTCGCCGTTATTATTGTTAACTATCTGTACTTTCTCACCTCTAATTATGTTAGCAGCGTCCATTAAGTCTTCGTCAATGGTAATACTGCCAATATAATTTAGATCGGCCCCAGTAACCTTTACTCGGTGTATCTTGGATTTTACTACTTCAATTTGCATAGTTTAAAGGTATTTAGTTAAGCGCTATATTATCTATTAGCCTAACGTCATCTGCAAAAACGGCTATGAACGCTCTATATTTTGTATTTTGTATTTTTTGTTGAATAGGCGTTAACGTGGCAACATCGGTTATTTCAAAATACTCTAATTTAAAATCTGGATGTTTTTTATATTCCGCTGCTACCCATTGCTTTGTTTTGATTGCATTTTCCATGCCAAATTTTTGTTTGGCAGCCATAAGTGTTTCGAAAATAAAAGAAGCCTTTTTTCGTAATACGGGATCTAGTCGTTCGTTTCTGGAACTCATTGCCAAACCATGGGGTTCGCGAATTATAGGACAACCGATTATTTTAACAGGTAGATTTTGTAATTCTGTCAATTTTTCAATGATACGTAATTGCTGAAAATCCTTCTCCCCAAAATACGCCTTTTTCGGTTCAATTAATAGAAATAAAGCTTCTACAATGGTTGCCACTCCATTAAAATGACCCGCCCTAAAAGCACCTTCCATTACTTTTTCCAAGCCGTTAAATGCATAGGTTTTTGATTTTGCCGTAGTATCGTAAATCTCTGTTACAGAGGGAGTAAAGACAATGATTTCCGGTGAAATATTTTTGATGAGCACAAGATCCTCAGTTAGTGTTTTGGGATATTTTAGAAGGTCTTCCGGATTATTGAATTGAGTAGGGTTAACAAAGATACTCACCACCACGTATTCGTTTTCTGCAATAGCTTTTTCTATAAGCGATGCATGGCCCAAATGCAACGCTCCCATAGTGGGGACCAGGCCTAAACTAGCATTTTTTTTTAAGCTGCTTAATCTGTTTTTAAGCGCTTCCTTAGTTTTTATAGATACCATGTAAAAGTGTCATTGGCGAGCAAACTTACTATAAATACTGGTAATCTCTATATTTTTTGTAATTTTGCATTCGCCTTTACGCAAAAAATTAAAAACAACTTTTATGAATGGTAAAAAGATATTGTTTGTATCTTCTGAATTAGTACCCTATCTACCAGAAAACGAAGTTTCACTAATGTCTTACGAAACGCCGAGGATGGTCAATAGTAATGGGGGTCAGATTAGGATTTTTATGCCAAGATATGGCAATATCAATGAAAGGCGGCACCAACTACACGAAGTAATTCGCTTGTCAGGAATGAACCTCGTCATCAATGACATGGACATGCCTTTAATTATAAAAGTGGCATCTATTCCAAAGGAGCGCATCCAAGTTTATTTTATTGATAATGATGAGTACTTTAAAAGAAAAGCAACGTTTACGGATAAAGAGGGAAACCTCTTTCCGGATAACGATCAACGTGCTATTTTTTTTGCAAAGGGCGTCATGGAAACGGTTAAAAAATTAAATTGGTCTCCAGATATTATACACGTGCATGGTTGGATGGCAAGCTTGTTGCCCCTATATCTAAAAAAGTATTATGCAGACGAACCACTATTCGCAGACAGTAAAATAGTCTTGTCCGTGTATGGGAAAACCTTTGAAGGTGAGCTTGATAAGGATATGTTGAAAAAGATAACTTTTGATGGTATTCCTGAAGATGAAATTAAATCCTTAGGTTCTCCTACATATAATAATTTGTTAAAAGTAGCTGTGGATTTTTCAGATGCTGTTATTTTAGCCTCAGAGGATATTCCTGAAGAATTAAGCTCTCATATTGCCAACCTTCAAAAACCAGTATTGTCCTATGTTCCTGTGCAAGAGTTCGAGGAAGCATACGCCAATTTTTATAACACTGAAGTTTTAAAATAATCTGAATGAATTTTTTTAAGAAATGCACTTTTCCCATGGTTTTGGGTCTTGCGCTAACTGTGGGGTTTTTTAGCTCCTGTGAAGAAGATTTGACCACAATCGGTGCCGGTGTTGTTGGAGCCGAAGCGTTTACTTCTGGCAAAGAGGTTTATGATGTTTTCACCTACAACAAGAACATAAAAGCTGTAAGAACCAATAAGCTTCCTTTATACCAGTTAGGTAGATATGACCACGGCGTTTACGGTAATACAACGGGGAGTATAACTTCGCAACTTCAGTTGTCCACACCCAACCCTATTTTTGGCACCTTTTCACAAAGCACTGAGGATACTGCCGATTCAGATGACTCAAGTAGCACTATTGAAGAGAATGAGACGGTTAAGGAAGTCTATTTGTATATTCCCTATTTTACGGTCGGTGCAAGGGATACTGATGGAGACGGTGTTCAGGATGTGTTTGATACTTCACCTGAAGACCCCGAAAACGACAGTGATGGTGATGGGATATCCAATAGATTGGAAGCAGCAGCAAATACAGATCCGTTGGATAGTACTAGTTTGGATGCGGACCTAGACGGACGTAACGATACCGATGATGCCCTTATCATAGCAGATAATTTTGCAGAACGTTCCCAGTTGGATAGTATTTATGGTGCAATTGATGCTGCGTTTAAATTAAAAGTTGAGGAAAACACGTTTTTTCTTAGGGATTTAGACCCAAATACAAATTTTCAAGAAGCGCAAGCTTACTTTTCTTCCCAAGAATTTTCACCAAACTTTGTTTCGGATGTTTTGTATGATTCCGATATTTCTGGCGAGTTGTTTATTGACGATAAGGAAATCCTGATAGCGCGTGAGGATAACGAAACCACCGAAGATGTAGATGAATCATTATCCTTTCGGAAACTTCCGCCAGGAATAAGGGTGCCTTTGGATAATCAGTTTTTTCAAGATAATTTATTGGATATGGAGGGGAGTACAGAACTCTTTAGTCAGTCTAATTTTAATACATTTTTAAGGGGTATTCACATGTCGTTGGAGAGTACGGCTCCAGAGGGTTTGATGCTTTTATTGAATTTAAGAGCGGCTAACATCGAAGTGGTTTACACCCATGATTCGTACAATAGCGAAAGCCCTGCTGAACCCGATATATTGGAAAAGACCTACCTACTCAGTTTAATAACTCAAAATCCGCAAACTGGTGCAATACTTGGAAATGCTATTAACACATTGATAAATGATGAGTATCCCTCTAGTATAACAGAAAGACTGGATACTTCTGAACCTACGTCTAGGATATACGTGAAGGGGGGTGCTGGGATATTTGCAGAAATAGACCTTTTTGAAATAGGAAACGGTAGAGATGCCATTAGTCAAATAAAAGCGGAAAATTGGATTATCAACGAAGCAAATTTAGTTTTTTATGTGGACAGAGAGCAACTAAATATGGTTGGTGGCATTATTGAGCCACCAAGGTTATACCTATATAATACGGAAACGAATGTCCCACTATATAATCCATTCACAGACCCTGGTCCTGCACCAGCAGATCGCTTTCCGTTGTTGACGGCTTACCCTAATTATGATGGGATATTGGAAAAATCTGGAGAAGAAGGTGTTGCCTATTCGGTAAAGATTACCGACCACATCAATAATTTGGTATTGAGGGACTCAACAAATGTAACACTTGGTCTAACCCTAGCTACTGAAATTAGAACAACTGGTGCGACCAATGCGATGCTTACAAATGGAGAGGATAGATCTATACCGGTAACATCAAATTTAACACCGTTAGGTACCGTGCTTTTTGGAAGTAATATTCCGGCCACCGACCCGGATTTTGACAAACGTATTAAATTGGAAATATCATATACCAAAGTAGATTAGCATTTCGTTTATTCACTTTTCAGCTATTACCTATACCATTTCGTAGAATAAATACGTTGTATGTCTTGAATACAGGTTCAAGCTTAGGCATTCACTTATATTTGTGTAAGAATTTACAACACAAACCATTAAACAATTTTAGAATATGTGTGGAATCGTTGGATATATTGGTTATAGAGATGCTTTTCCTATTATAATTAAAGGATTGCAACGCCTAGAATATAGAGGTTATGATAGTGCAGGTATCGCCTTGTTCGATGGAAATGAAATAAATCTTTCCAAGACTAAAGGAAAAGTTGAGGACTTAAAGAAAAAAGCCCAGGAAATTTCTCAAAAAGGGAGCCTTGGAATAGGACACACAAGATGGGCTACCCATGGTGTGCCTAATGATGTTAATTCCCATCCACATTATTCCAATTCTGGTGACCTGGTCATAATTCATAACGGTATTATTGAAAATTACGAATCCATAAAAAAGGAACTCACTAAAAGAGGATATGTTTTCCATTCGGATACCGATACCGAAGTTTTGGTAAATCTAATAGAAGAGGTTAAGAAAACTGAAAAAGTGATGTTAGGCAAGGCCGTTCAGATTGCATTAAACCAAGTGGTTGGTGCCTATGCGATTGCCGTATTTGATAAAAGAAAGCCGGATGAAATAGTAGTTGCCAAATTGGGAAGTCCCCTGTCAATAGGTATTGGTGAGGACGAGTTTTTCATAGCATCGGATGCTTCCCCATTTATCGAGTTTACAAACAATGCCGTGTACTTAGAAGATGAGGAAATGGCAATTATTCGACTCGGAAAAGAAATTAAACTGAGAAAAATTAAGGATGATGCCATAGCCTACCCGAGAATTCTGGAATTACAGATGAACTTGGAGGAAATAGAAAAAGGAGGGTATGAGCATTTTATGTTAAAGGAAATATACGAGCAGCCAAGAGCTATTAAGGATACCTATCGAGGAAGACTATTAGCTGATCAGGGATTGATCAGAATGGCTGGAATTGATCAGAATCTGGAAAAATTTACGAACGCGAACCGCATAATCATAGTTGCCTGTGGTACATCTTGGCATGCTGGACTGGTAGCGGAGTATATTTTTGAGGATTTGGCCAGAATACCGGTAGAAGTAGAATATGCTTCAGAGTTTAGGTATAGAAATCCGGTAATTACAGATAAGGATGTTTTAATCGCCATATCACAATCGGGTGAAACAGCAGATACTTTGGCGGCCATTAAATTGGCCAAAGAAAAAGGAGCCTTTGTTTTTGGCGTATGTAACGTGGTAGGTTCATCTATAGCAAGAGAATCGGATGCAGGAGCGTATACACATGCAGGGCCAGAAATCGGTGTAGCATCAACCAAGGCGTTTACCACACAAATTACGGTATTGACCTTAATCGCTTTAAAATTGGCGAAGGCAAAAGGTGTTTTCTCCGAGAGCAAATATCATGAGTTTCTAACAGAATTGGAGACCATCCCGGTAAAGGTTGAAATAGCTCTGGAATCGAATCCGTTAATTGAAATTATATCAGAAGTATACAAGGATTCTACCAATTGCCTGTACTTAGGTAGAGGGTATAATTTCCCTGTGGCATTGGAAGGTGCTTTGAAATTAAAGGAAATCAGTTACATTCATGCAGAGGGTTATCCGGCTGCGGAGATGAAGCATGGCCCTATTGCTTTAATCGATGAGCATATGCCCGTTTTTGTAATAGCCACTAAAAAAGGACACTATGAAAAAGTCGTTAGTAACATTCAGGAAATAAAATCTAGAAAGGGTAAAATCATAGCCATAGTTACAGAGGGTGATGAGCAAGTGAGAGATCTCGCTGATCATGTAATCGAAGTGCCAGAAACTTTGGAAAGTCTTACCCCATTATTAACTACTATTCCTTTACAACTGTTATCGTACCACATTGCGGTGATGAGAGGATGTAACGTAGATCAGCCTCGAAATTTAGCAAAATCGGTTACGGTGGAATAAAAATTTTAAAAAAATAACTGTTAAAAAGAGGTCCTTAACGATAAGGACCTCTTTTTTGCTTTGTGAAATTCACAATAGAGCGAGGGTTATTTTGCCATAGTAATACTATGCATGCATAATTTTTTTTGTTTTGTTATTTTGCGTTTAAAATTATCTGTATCTTCATCCCAACTAATTTTAACTCAAAGAAAAGAATGAAAACGATACAGTTTTTTGCATTGATGTTGTTTGGAGCATTAGGATTCTCACAAACAACTATTAGTGGAACCGTAGTTGATGAAAACAACCAGCCTATTCCGGCAGCTAATATTGTGATTACGGGCACCACAATAGGAACAACCGCAGATTTTGACGGTAATTTTATTTTAGAAACTTCAGAAGTCCCCCCTTTTACAATTGTCATTTCCAGTTTAGGGTATTCGGAAGCGCGTGAAAACGTAACTACTGCAAATCAAACTTTAAACGTGGTGCTCCAAGAGGCACAGACCTTCTTGGATGAAGTAGTATTGTCTGCTTCTAGAACACCCGAGCGAATTTTTGAATCTCCTGTTACGGTAGAGCGAATAGGTCTTGAGGCAATTGCAAATACGGCTTCTGCAGATTTTTACGGTAGTTTGGAGAATTTAAAAGGCGTGGATGTCAACACTAATAGTTTAACCTTTAAATCGGTGAACACCAGAGGTTTTGCCACCTTTGCCAATACGCGTTTTATGCAGTTGGTAGATGGGATGGACAACTCTACTCCAGCGCTTAACTTTCCTATTGGGAACTTGGCAGGCTTGGTAGAACCAGATGTGCTTAGTGTTGAATTATTGCCCGGTGCTGCTTCCGCATTATATGGCGCAAACGCTTTTAACGGAATTCTTTTTATGCGCAGTAAAAGTCCTTTTGATTATCAAGGGATAAGTGCATCCATAAAACAAGGGGTTACTTCCCAAGAAGCGGCAGGAACCAACTCCTATACCGACGTTGGTATTAGGGCCGCGCACAAGTTTAGCGATAAGTTTGCGGTAAAATGGAACTTTGGTTATTTAGACGGTACCGATTGGGCCGCTACTAGTGAAGTAGATCGATTCAATCCTGGACAAACCAGGGCAGATTTGGACTATGATGGCACAAACGTGTACGGTGATTTGGTTTCTACCAATATTAAAGGAGTAGCCGTCACCCTAGAGGGTTTGGGGGTTTTGCCAGCGGGCGCCAATGCTTTAGTCCCTTCGGTAAATGTAAGTAGAACTGGGTATAATGAACGTGATTTGACGGATTATACAGCCAGAAGTATCAAATCGGATTGGGGCCTTTATTACCGTCCCATTGAAGGGAATAGTCTAGAATTGTCCTATGTAGGAAAAGTGGGAACGGGTAATACCATTTACCAAGGTACTAACCGATATAACATCCGGAATTTTTTTCAGGAGCAGCACAAAATTGAGATTAAGAACGATAACTTCTTTGTCAGAGGCTATATGGTAGGAGACAAGGCAGGTGATTCGTATGACATGGTTTTTACCGCTGTAAATATTAATCGCTCTTGGAAAGATGATAATACTTGGTTTGGGGAATATGCTGGAACATTTGTGCAAGCTACCTTAGGTGGTGCTACAGAAGCACAGGCACATGCAGCAGCTAGGGCACAAGCCGAGACGGGACGTTTGTTGCCGGGAACTCCTGAATTTCAGGCCGCATTTGACCGCGTAACACAAGATCCTGATTTAACTACAGGTTCAAGATTTGCAGATGCATCAAAATACTACCATTCGGATGCAAATTATAACTTTGGGCATTTGTGGGATTGGGCCGAAGTTCAAGTCGGAGGCTCCTTTCGCGAATTTCAGCTAAATTCCTTTGGTACCATTTATACCGATACGGACGGCCCAATAATATACAATGAGTTTGGTTTATACACGCAGATCCAAAAAAATATTGAATTGGCAGGGGAACAAAGCTTAAAACTGACGGGATCGGTTCGGTATGATAAAAATGAATTTTTTGATGGTTTCTTTTCGCCCAGAGTATCCGCAGGATATACCATTAACAGAAACCACAATGTTAGGGCATCGGTACAGACAGGTTTTAGAAATCCTACTACCCAGGATTTATTCATAGGTCTTAATGCCGGTAGGGCTATTTTGGTGGGTGCCGCACCCGATAACTTAGACCGATATTCTGAACCCTATTCCGTAAGTGGTGGAGGGCAGTTGTTAGGTCAGCCTGCTACCATTACCCAAACAGGTAGGGCGGCCTATGAAAATTCTTTTTCAGCAGCTTCGTTGCAACGCTTTGCTGCAAGTGGAAACCCTGCAGATATTGAAGTTGGTAATCCTAGCGTAGTACAGCCAGAACAGGTCACCTCTTATGAGATAGGCTACCGTGGAAAAGTAGATAAATTGGTGATTGATTTTAGTACTTATTACAATCAATATCAAGATTTTCTTTCTCCCGAGAACGTAGTTGCTCCCTTATACGGAACGGTTGGCGACAATTCACTTTCTTTGGCAGCTTTAGCCAACGACGATACAGTAGCATATCAAGCCTATACGAATTCTGATGCAGACATAGCTTCTTACGGGGCTTCCTTAGGATTAAGCGCCAAGGTATTTGGTGATTTTGATTTAAGTGGTAGTTATACCTTCACAAAACTGGATTTTGACCGTGAGGCAAATCCTGATTTTCAAGTACAGTTCAACACTCCAGAACATCAGTTTAAGGCTTCCTTCGGAAATGACGAGCTGTTCAAGAACTTTGGTTTTAATCTAAACTATAGGTTTAGTGATGATTACTATTGGGAGGCAACTTTTGGTAACGGAATCATTCCCGAGTTTCATGTGGTAGATGCACAGGTCAATTATTCTATACCTAGTATTAAATCTACGTTTAAAGTAGGTGCCAACAACTTGTTGGGTGATGAGTACTTTACCGCATTCGGTACTGGATTTATCGGTTCTATATACTATGTATCCTGGATTATCAATAACTAAACAAAAATCAAATTACTATTTGACATGAAAAATTTTAAATATATATTTTTTGCTTCGGCACTGATTTTTTTAACAAACTGTAATGATCCAGAGGATGTAGACTTGGATCCTATCATCGAAGAAGTCTTGCCCAATCTCACTGCGGGTTCTGCTGATTTTTCGAACTATGTTGCATTGGGTAACTCGCTTACGGCTGGCTTTACCGACGGGGCCTTGTTTCAAGCTTCACAAGAAAACTCATTACCAAATATTTTATCGCAAAAATTTGCTTTGGTCGGCGGGGGTAGTTTTACCCAACCTTTGACCAATGATAATTTTGGAGGACTTGCTTTGGCAGGGAATCGTATCCAGAATCCAAGATTGGTATTTGGAGGTGCAGGACCTGTAGGTTTAGAAACTATAATTGGAGATTTAACAGTTACTACGGATATAGCGACTAACAATCCAACAGGACCATTTAGTAATTTAGGCGTTCCGGGAGCCAAGAGTTTTCACTTGCTTGCACCAGGCTATGGAAACGTAAGTAATGTGGCCTTAGGTTTGGCGAATCCCTTTTTCGTAAGAATGACCGGCTCAACGCCAAACGCCAGTGTCTTGGACTTAGCGGTTGAGCAATCGCCAAGTTTCTTTTCGCTATGGATCGGTAATAATGATGTATTGGGTTATGCAACAACCGGCGGTGATGGTACCAACCCTATTACTCCGGTAAATGGTGCACCTGGTGTTGGTTTTGATGGTAGTTATGGTGCATTAATAGCTACACTTACCGCAGGTGGTGCGCAGGGTATAGTAGCTAATATTCCTGACGTGACGAGTATACCCCATTTTACTACGGTACCGCACAATCCATTAGATCCAACAAATCCTGATTTTGGACCTCAGATACCAACCCTAAATGGAATTTTTGGACAATTAAATCAAGTATACGCATTTTTAGGTGTTCCTGAACGGGCTATAGAATTTTCTACAACTGCGGCAAGCGAAGTGGTAATACAGGATGAAACCTTACCGGATTTATCTGCTCAGATCGCGGGTGTATTATT
Source organism: uncultured Maribacter sp. (assembly GCA_964620945.1). Lineage (GTDB taxonomy): Bacteria > Bacteroidota > Bacteroidia > Flavobacteriales > Flavobacteriaceae > Maribacter. The sequence continues at coordinate 132 of CAZUIE010000068.1, read as the reverse complement.
GCAAAGCCCAACCTTTCCTGCCTTTGTGCAATCTTTTGGATTGCCGGCACAAGCAGCTCCTTTGGTAGCTGGTTTGCTAGGAAGTACATATGGACAGACCAGGGAGGCAACGCCCGAGGATTTGTTTGTTCT
>CAZUIE010000067.1:14533-17831 GCA_964620945.1 uncultured Maribacter sp. | reverse complement strand
CACCCTAAAGTAAGGGTCATTCAACATCCATTTAAAAACTACACGGCCCAAAAAGCGTTTACCCTTGTACAGGCGTCCAACGATTGGGTGGTTTTTGTTGATGCGGACGAAGTGGTAACCTCTGCATTACAGAAAGAAATAAAACTGACCGTAAACAGTAACACCTCACACGTAGCATATTGGTTTAGAAGAAAATTCATGTTTCAAAATAAACAGTTGCGTTTCAGCGGGTGGCAAACTGATAAAAACTACCGGTTGTTCAGGAAGAGTAAAGTACAATTTTCTGACAAGCGCATTGTTCATGAAACCTTGGAGGTACAAGGTACTTCGGCCGTATTCAAAGAAAAGCTTACCCATTATTGCTATCGAGATTTTGCCAATTATAAACGCAAAATGCTCGTTTATGGTAGAATGAAGGCGAAGGAAGCCCTTCAAAAAGGAAAGCGATTTAGTTTCCTTTTATTACTTGGTAAGCCGGCTTTTACCTTTGTTTACAATTACATCTTCCGTTTTGGAGTTTTAGACGGAATAAAAGGAATTACGGTTTGTTACCTTAACGCCCTCGGGGATTGGGAACGTTACCTAGAATTAAGAAAATTGGAACAAGAACAACAGGCGCCAAGCCTAAAAACAGTCTCTCAACAAAGTAGCTAGTAAAGCAATCTAATCTTCACGCCTTAGCAAGTCATCATCTAGTAGGGCTTAAATTTTATGGTATTCGGATGCGATAAAATACACTGCCAAAACAGCTTTAATTTTAGTTATACTTAAATTAATTTTACATTTGAAGTATTCAAGGTAAAGATGTTCGGGTATGTATAATTGCTTTCACAAAGTATTACCGTACATGTTTAGGCTAGACATTAGCTAGAAAAACTAGCACTACCCTATCTATAAAATGGCAATAGATTACCTCTTTTAAATTACTGAAACGTGAAAATTGTTATACTTGCCGCAGGTATTGGCTCCCGCTTGGGAAATCCATTCCCAAAACCGCTTACCCCTTTAAACAATGGCAAAACCATTATGGGAATGCAAATAGCCAATCTTGAAACCAACTTTAACATAGATGATATAAACGTAGTGGTAGGGTTTAAAAAAGACCTCATCATGGAACGGTTTCCACAGCTTATGTACATCTATAACCCTTTTTTTGACTGTACCAACACTTCCAAAAGTTTGCTCAAAGCATTAAAGAAAAATAGAAACGAATCTGTTTTGTGGTTAAATGGGGATGTAGTATTTGACGGTAAACTCCTTTCTATCTTAAAACCGCACATAGCATCTCATACATCATTTGTTGCTGTAAATACGAGTAAGGTCGCAGAAGAAGAAGTAAAATACACGTTAAAAGATGGCTACATTGATAAACTATCAAAGATGGTGAAAAATGGCTTGGGAGAAGCCGTAGGGATAAATTTTATCTCGCAAAAAGATATTGGCTTTTTTATAGATAGATTGGAGACTTGCGATGATAATGATTATTTTGAGCGAGGCTTGGAGATGGCTATTGAAAAGGATGGCGTTAAAATTAAAGCAATAGACATATCTGAATATGACTGTGTAGAAGTTGATTTTAGGGAAGACCTTGAAAACGCAAATACGATCTTCCGAAAATGAAATTTATCCTTTTTTGCCAAAATGCTTACGCTTTTGGAATCATGTCTCCAATCCGCGACGAGCTCGTTAAACGGGGCAGTCAATATATATGGTTTGTTTCACAAAAGCTAGTGCAAAAATTTCCTTTTGTAGACGAACCGCACACTTCAAGCATATTAGATTTACAGTTGTACGAAAGCGATGTTATTTTTGTTCCAGGCAACGAAGTTCCCTATTATTTAAGGGGAATTAAAACCCAAATTTTTCACGGTCTAGCAGGAGAGAAAAAAGGACATTTTCGAATTCGCCATTATTTTGACCTCTATTTGACACAAGGCCCATACTTCACCAATCGTTTTAATGAACTTAAAGAAAAACACGGTGATTTTGAAGTAATTGAAACAGGTTGGCCCAAATTAGATAATTATGGGTTACTAAAAACGAGTTACGATGCTGAAAAAAAAGAACTCCTCGCAGAACACCAAACAAGTACAATTTTACTATATGCACCAACCTTTTCGCCCAGCCTCACCTCTGCATCTGCCCTTTTAGAAGATATTGAAACGCTAGCCAACGACACAGGCTATTTAATCATGATTAAGTTTCATGACCTTATGAGCGATTCATTTATACATACCTACAAAACGCTATCCGAAAAGCATAAAAACATACTGTTCGTAGAAGATAAAAATATTATCAAATTTCTACTCTTAGCAGATTTACTAATCAGTGATACCTCATCTGTAATCTACGAGTTTTTATTACTGAACAAGCCAGCGATTAGTTTCAAAACGATATCCAAGAATATCCGGTGGGACAACCTTACGGAAAAAGGACAACTTACCAAAAGCGTCTATGCTAATTTAAAACAAGATGTATACAAAGAAGAGCGCTTGGCGCTAAATGCGATGTACCATCCTTATAGCGATGGTAAATCGGCACTTCGAATGATTCAAGCGGTGGAAACATATGCTTCAAAAAACAAAATACCGGAACAGCGAGAGTTAACTTTGGACAGAAAAATAAAGATAGATGCCATTTTTGGAAGACCCATCCATAATCCGTGGAACGGCGTGGTGAAAAACAAATTGTCAGCAGTGTTTATTACCTATAACGAAATTACACATATCGATGAGGTACTTACAAATGTGCAATTTGCAGATGAAATTATCGTCGTAGATTCGTTTAGTACCGACGGTACGGTTGAACGCATAAAAAAGAGACCCAATGTTACTTTGATACAAAGAGCCTTTGTCAACTACACAGACCAAAAGTCCTATGCCATGAGCTTGGCTTCCAACGACTGGGTTTTATTTATGGATGCGGATGAGCGCCTAACGGACAGACTGAAAAATGAAGTTCTAAAAACTATAAACGATAATACCAGTGCCGCAGCTTATTACTTCTATAGAACGTTTATGTTTAAGCAAAAGGTGCTTCGATTCAGTGGTTGGCAGAGCGATAAGAATTTTAGACTTTTTAGAAAAAGTAAGGTAGCGTTTACAAAAGAACGCATAGTGCATGAAACTTTAATAGTGGATGGTCCAATAGCTACATTAAAAAATAAACTCATACATTTCTCCTATAAAAATTATGAGGATTATAAAGGGAAAATGGTTACTTATGGGCAAATGAAGGCCCAAGAAGAACTTAATAAGGATTACGATCCAAACGCTTATCACTTTATCTTTAGACCTGC
>CAZUIE010000067.1:5232-14433 GCA_964620945.1 uncultured Maribacter sp. | reverse complement strand
AAGAACTTAATAAGGATTACGATCCAAACGCTTATCACTTTATCTTTAGACCTGCTTATAAGTTTCTGAACCACTTTATTTTTAGGCTTGGCTTCTTAGATGGTAAAAGAGGGTTGATTATCAGTTATTTAAATGCCCTAGGCGTTTATAGCAGATACAATGAGCTAAAAAGACTAAGAGGTATTCAGAATTAACAAGCAGCTACAAATGGCCTACGACATTACTTTAGAAGGAAAAAATCTCATAGAAGCAGAACGTCTTTTAAAAGATGTTATCAATGTCTTTGATAATCATCATATCCAATATTGGTTAGAAGGAGGTACTTTGCTTGGTATTAAACGTGAGAACAGACTACTGCCCTGGGATAACGATTTGGATATTTCTGTTCATGAGATGCAATTAGATAAACTTAATTCTCTCATTGAAAACTTAAAAACCAAGGGCTTTAGAGTTAGGAAGAGATACTTTTCCGAAACCAGCAAAGAATTCAAAAAGGGTGATTTGAGGATGATTAAGATACGTAATAAACACTTTTTTGGCTTACTTAAGGGCAAGGTATGCTTGGATGTATTCATTAAATACACTAAAGGAAGCGACACGTTTTGGGAAATAGACAATAAAAAAAAATGTGTTCCCTCACTGTTTTATAAGCGCTTTAAAACTATCTCCTTTCAGAATAAAGAATACACGATACCGGAAGACACCGATGGTTATTTAACCTATAGGTATGGAGAATGGCAAACACCTGTTAAAGACTGGAATACTTCTACAGACGACAGGGCGCTCACCTAACCACTATTATTTTAGCTGTAAGGTTTGCTTTAATATGGTGCTACTTACATTAGCGGTATAAGGAAAATACTCCATGGCACACGTTACTTTTGGATAACGACCCTTCCAATCATCACCAACAGATATGGCATCTATGCGATGGGCATCTACGATGCGCTGTTTATCCTTATCGGTCTGCGGAATTACCTCATCTACCAAGCCTATAGCTTGGACTACTTTCATGCGTTCTTCGAATGGAATTACTGGAAGCTTTCCTTTCTCCTTTAGGATTAGCTCATCCGTAGAAACACCAACGATGAGATAATCACAAAGTTCTTTGGACTTTGCTAAAATATTCAAATGCCCAAAATGAAAGATATCAAAACAGCCAGAAGTATACATCCGGGTATACTTCGATTTCTCTTTGATTTCAGCCACAAATTTATCCTTCTCTAAATGAAAAATCCATTTTTTATTCGGAATCTGCTCATATAAATAGGCTACAATTCTAGGGCCATCGTCATGGCTTTCGGATGATAACGCCTCCATTTCAATTCGGCCTTCCGTTTGGACAACCAGCTTCCATCCTGGAAATTTGCTCAATAACTCCTTATCATGTATCTCAATCATACCAAACACCTATTAAGTTGGGTGGAAAATACAAAATCAGGCTACAACAACTGCAATAACAACTCAATTATTTACAAAGATGCGGTAGGTTGAGCTGGTATTAGATAGTTCAATGAATTGAATAAATTAAAGAAAACCTACCTTTGTAACTGCACCTATTCAAACTAAAATTGTGACAGAGGAAATCAATAATGCTATTGCTAGTTTAGAGCAAGGAGGTCTCATCCTTTACCCTACGGACACCCTGTGGGCCATTGGCTGTGACGCCACAAATGACCTAGCCATACAAAAGCTTTACCAGTTAAAACAGCAAGCACAAGGGGTTCCTATGGTTTGTTTGGTTGCACATGATGGTATGCTTGCCAACTACGTGGAAAACGTACCGGAGTTGGCTTACGACCTTATGGACCTTAATGAGAAACCAACCACGATAATTTATGATAGTTCTATCGGTATCTCTAAAAACATTGCAGCACAGGACGGATCTGTGGCCATAAGAGTGGCTTCCGATAAATTTTGCAGCTACCTGATCAACAAATTTAAAAAACCTATTGTAGCAACAATAGCCAATTGTAAAGGTAGCCCTACCCCAAAAAGTTTTAAAGAAATAGATCAGGCTGTTTTAAAAGGTGTAGACTATGTGGTAAATTTGCAAAAGGAAAATGAACGTTCCCAATTATCCACAATCATTAAACTAAGTAACGATTACAAAGTGAAAGTTATACGGGAATAATGCAGATGAAATCGCCATGAACTACAAACAGGCTTTAACGGATACTATTTTTACCAAAATTGGAAAAAGTGCCGATGAATTAGGACTTGAAGCCTATGTCATAGGTGGTTTTGTACGAGATTTTTTTCTTCAAAGAGGCACGCCAAAAGATATAGACATCGTTGCAGTAGGAAGTGGTATAGCCCTAGCCGAAAAAGTAGCATCCCAACTATCTGGAACACCCAAAGTTTCTGTATTTAAGAACTTTGGCACGGCCATGATCAAACACGAAGGGATAGAGCTAGAATTCGTGGGCGCACGAAAGGAGAGCTACCATAGGGATAGCAGAAAACCGGTTGTGGAAAATGGCTCATTGGAAGATGATCAAAAAAGACGCGATTTCACTATTAATGCTTTAGCACTTTCCATTAACAAAGCCACTTTTGGTAATTTAGTTGATCCTTTTGATGGAGTGCAAGATTTAGAAAGGCAATTATTAAGAACCCCTTTAAATCCAAATACCACCTACTCGGACGACCCGCTGAGAATGATGAGGGCGGTACGGTTTGCAACACAACTGGGATTCACCATAGAACTAACATCCTTACAGGCAATCACAGACAACAAGGAGCGAATAAGAATCATTTCCAATGAGCGTATCGTTGATGAGCTGAACAAAATAATGCAAACGGCTAAACCTTCAAAAGGATTTGCGCTGTTGCATAAAACAGGACTCCTGCATATTATTCTACCAGAACTAACCGCATTGCAGGGTGTGGAAGAAATAGAAGGTCAAAAACATAAGGATAATTTCTGGCACACCTTAGAGGTGGTAGACAATATCTGCCAAACTACTGACAATCTTTGGTTGCGCTGGGCAGCCTTGTTGCATGATATTGGAAAGGCACCGACCAAAAGATTTCATAAAAAAATAGGCTGGACATTCCATGGCCATGAGTACGTTGGTTCCAAAATGGTCTACAAGATTTTTAAACGATTACGAATGCCGCTCAATGATAAAATGAAGTTTGTTCAAAAGATGGTTTTAATGAGTTCCAGACCCATTGTTCTTTCAGAGGATTATGTGAGCGACTCAGCGGTAAGGCGCTTAGTTTTTGATGCGGGTAATCATGTAGAAGATTTAATGACCTTGTGTGAAGCGGACATCACCACAAAAAATCCAAAGAAACAACGCAAATACAAGAATAATTTTAAAATTGTTCGACAAAAAATTGTGGAGGTAGAAGAACGGGATAGTATTAGAAACTTTCAACCACCAATAAGCGGAGAAGAAATTATGAAAGCTTTCAATTTAAAACCGTCAAAAGAGATAGGCATCATTAAAGATTATATAAAAGAGGCGATTCTTGAGGGTGATATTCCAAATGAATTTGATGCTGCAAAAGCCTTGATGCTGAAAAAGGGAAATGAACTGGGACTGAAAGTAAAACAGCTATGATATCATTTAGAAAGTTAGCAAAAATTTCGTTGATATTAGTGTATTTGGTCATTGCTGCTGGTGCCGTTGTGCGAATGACAGGCAGTGGCATGGGCTGTCCGGATTGGCCTAAATGTTTTGGCTATTACATTCCGCCTACAGAAGCTTCAGAGCTGGAATGGGAACCTAATAGGGAGTACAAAAAAGGACAGGTCATTATCGTGGACGAAATTTTAAAAGTGGCAAATACGACCTTCACCACCAAAGACCGAATTGACAATGCCAATTGGGATGCATATACCAAACATGACTATGCTATTTTTAACCCCTGGCACACTTGGATAGAGTTTATTAATCGGTTATTAGGTGCCGTGGCGGGTCTGGCGACCCTACTACTTGCTTTTGCCTCTATAAAATACTGGAGAAAACAAAAGTCGGTGACCTTGCTTTCTTGGCTGGTCGTATTCGGTATGGGGTTTCAGGCTTGGCTTGGGGCTACGGTAGTATATTCCGTACTACTACCGTTTAAAATTACCCTGCATATGCTGATGGCCTTGGTCATCGTTGCCTTTTTACTTTATATTATTTTCATAGTAAATAAAGAAAACAAACGCATCATCTATGACAGGACTACGCTTATGATTGCCATATCGGCATTGGCACTTACGGTGGTGCAGGTTGTTTTAGGAACTCAAGTACGGGAATTTATAGACTACCAAATAGATGTGTTAGGTCCTAATGCAAAAGAACTTTGGCTGCAAGACCCCACCATACAGTTTTACATACATAGAAGTCTTTCCATAGGTATAGCATTCATAAACGGTGCATTGGCCTACCGAATAGTAAAATTGAATCTTGGTCACCTAAAAGTCTATTGGATCTTATTTATCATAATTCTAGAGATATTTAGTGGAATAGCTATGTATTACATCGATTTCCCTTTTGGGAGTCAGCCACTACATTTAATACTGGCGGCCATTCTATTTGGAGTTCAGTTCTATTTGGTTTTAGATGCAATAAAGCCCAGAACAAATCTTAAAACTTCGTAACTTTGCCCTCCCACAAAATATAGGTATGGTTTATAAAATTAGAATAATACTGGATGCCGAAGAGGATATCTTTCGCGACTTGGAAATTGAAGCACATAATAGTTTAGAAGATTTCCACAATGCTATCACGCAAGCTTTTGGGTTTCTTGGAAACGAAATGGCCTCTTTCTATACCTGTGACGAAGAATGGAGACAAGATGAGGAAATTGCCCTTTTTGACATGAGCGAATCCGGTTCTGATGTTAGATTGATGAACGAAACCTTTATAGAGGACATCATTAGCGAAAATTCTCCAAAACTTATTTATGTATATGACTTTCTTAGTATGTGGACCTTTTTCGTAGAATTAGCAGATGTGGTAGAAAAAGAAGATGGTCGCGCATACCCCAATGTACTTTTTAGTTTTGGAGAGTTACCTGAAACACCACCAGAGCGAAAGTTCGAATCGGAAAATAGCGCTTTTGATTTTGATGATACCTTTGACAACTATGATGACTTGGATTTTGATGAAAATTGGAATTAACGGTTTAAATAAAGTCAAACTTCAGAGCTAACGAAAGCATAATTAGATTGGCACCACTTGTTAGTCAAAATCTACTAACCGTCTGATGCCATCGTAAAGTAAGAGCAACTAGTAACCCTATAGATTTTCGCCATTGCGGAAATAAAAAAAGAAAAATCCAATGATCAACCTATACGCCACACAGATAGAACATATCTCTATTCACAGAGTTGGAAATAAGAATAAAAATGAAGGAGTTTTTTTATCTGAGGAACCATTTTCGCTCAACGATGAAACCACCGGCCTTTTAAAAGAATACTTTTTTAAACCGTTCCGGGAAAAAGAGGAAAACTACTATAAACTTACGAATGAAGTTGATGTAGAATTCAACGAACTCTTTACCATCGTAAGTTCAATTTTTGATGACCATGCCACCAGTCATTACAATTCTAAAAAAATTGCAACACATCTATTTGAGCAATCCAACCACCCACATATTAAAAGCGGTGAAGTCTATGTTTGCTATTTAACAGGCCTTCTTTTAGACAACCAAAAAGTGGACGCCATAGGAATTTTCAAGAGCGAGTTAAAGCATGACTTTTTACAGTTCAAGGAAAACAGTGCCAATTTAGATATTATAGTGCAACAAGGGATAAACATTAACAAACTTGACAAAGGTTGTCTTATTTTCAATGTTAACAAGGAAGAGGGCTACAAAGTGCTATCGGTTGACAGTAATAAGTATGATACCAAGTATTGGCTAGAGCATTTCTTAGGGGTAGATGCCTTGTCCGATGATAATTTTAAGACCAAAAACTACCTTAAGTTCTGCCAGAACTTTGCAAAGGATGTCGTTCTGCCTGCTGAAGATAAACAGCAAGAGGTTCTCTTCATGAACAGGGCAGTGAACCATTTCGCTAAAAATGATGCTTTTGAGGAAACTAATTTTTTAAACGAAGTGATGGCAAACCCAGAATTGATACCAGAATTCAAACATTATAAAACAGAAAAAGGTCCTAAATACAGTATTGAAGACGTCTCTAATTTTGATATTGCGAACAAAGCCGTTTCCGACGCCAGAAAGAAGATTAAGAACGTCATAAATCTGGATACGAACATTCAGATTAAAATGGATTTCATTAATCCGGAATCTGCGGAGAAATTTGTAGAAAAAGGCTGGGACGAAGAACGCCAGATGTATTACTACTTGGTGTATTTTAATAAGGAGCAGAAAAGTTAACTAGCTTTTAAAAGCTATTCATTTAAAACAAATAAACTACCACGTAACATTGGCTCCTTTTTAGTATAATTACTTTTGTGATGCTCTTAGCAAAGATGTTTCCTTTTTTAGTTTTGATAGCTCTACAAAATAATGCATAGTTACGAGTTACCGCTGATTACAACTATCCACTAAGAATAAAGGTTCACGTTTGGGGGCTAAGGGATTTATATCTTAATGTTCTGTTCTATAATCTGCTTCATACTTACATCTTCATAATTTCTACGAACAAAATTCAGAGCCAAATCCAAAATCTGTCCCATGGTTCTACAATTTTTAAAGTCCATATCCAAGGTAAGCTCATAAATATGCTCTCTTAACAAGGCTATGTTTTCCTTTGTAGAAATTTTATCGGTCTTTATTACAGACCGTATTCTCTTGATACGCTTACTAGAACTTAAAATTCTTTTTGCAATAATAGAACGTTCTTCTAATTTGTATTGATCAATGGAATCTGATAATAGTTTTTTTTGAACGAGTTCTACCATCTTTAAATTCTCCTTAAAAAACTGGGGCCTGTAAACGTTGAGTTTTCCTTCATAACATTGCTGGTCAAAATCAATTGCTCGTATTCTGTATACCACATGGTCAAAATCGTGTACGGGAACGATAACATAATTGTATGACCGCATATCCCCTAAAAGTCGAATCATGCATCGTTCGTTAAATTTTACGAACTCCTTAGCTAATTGTGCCTTTTCAGATTCGGTACATTTTGGCAACATATGCTTAATGAACTCATCACCTGGTATTCCCGCAATGTGTTCCTCTATTAAGGTATCCTTGTACACTAGAAAATTTAAATTGTAAGGGGAAAGCATATGCTCTAGTTCTAGCCCATAAATACGAGATGCATCCGTCTTTTTAATATAGAAATAAGTGAAATTATCGTTTAATATATTCCTGATTTTTATGCGAAACGGTTTAGAATTCCCAAATGTGCAAAAATCCACTGCGTCCACGTTTAAATATTGGTGAATATTGTTGCTTCCATCAGAATGCAAAATAGAATATACCTTTTTTAAACTGTCGTCTATTTCTTGTCTGTCATATTCAGAATAATATACCCTAATCCATAAGGTATCCTGCTCATTCTTGTCATACACTACAATAGAACCGGAGAAGCGTAACAAATCCTCATAAAATATAGGAATCTCTATTTTTCGATTATAGTTGGACAAGTACTCGTCCAATCTCTTATTTACCGGGTAGGCTGGTTTTTTCTTGGACATCAGGCGTTCTTCCATATTCATCAATTTTCTATACTAAGGTACAAATTAAGAAGGAAGTATGAACCGAATGTCAAATATCGACAAAGACTTTAAACACAGGCTATTCCAAACACTATTCCTAATCAAAAAACCAAGTACACAACAAGTATTCGTTAGTTGACAACAAATCATTGCTCGCGCTACTAAAATTTGGTTTTTTAGCGCACTATAATCGAAAGGAATAGTATTGAATGAAAAAGTTACTTTTACTATTGGCAGTTTTTTTTGCGTTTGTTGGGCATGCACAGCTTAGTGACCTTCATTATTTACCGCCTCTAAAACAAGGTCGCGATCGTCAAGGTATCGACCGTCAGGCTATATATCTATCCACTCCAGAACCAACATCCTTCACGGTGAACGCCTACAGGGGTACAAATACAGCTCCTATTGCAACATTTAATATTTCGAAAACCAATCCAGCCGTTTACACACTGGGAAGAGGAGACAACAATATTACTTTGGTAAACAACGCGAATACAGGAATAGTTTTAAACAATTCCGGTCTTCGTTTTGAATCACCAAGTGGCAATCGTTTCTATGTGAACTATAGAGGCTATTCTTCTGCTCAAGCCGCATCTCTAACTTCTAAAGGTAGGGTAGCGATGGGAACACGTTTTAAATGGGGAGGTATACCTAACCTAGGAGCCCATTCATCCAAATCGAACACCCTAGGAATTATGGCTACCCAGGATAATACTGTGGTTACCTTATCAGGTTACGATCCAAATTGTGTATTCCGACAAGGTAATAATGTGGCAGGGATTACAGATAACACCTATACCATTACACTAAACACTAACGAATCTTTTGTATTCGAAAATTATGTTGGAAACTCCCCTACTGCAGCTAGTCGCGAAGGATGGATAGGGGCTTCTATCGTTGCAGATAAAGATATTGTGATTAGTAACGGTATGTTAAATTATGGTCGGCAAGCCAATGCAAGCAACCGTGACGCCGGTATTGACCAACCCGTTCCTGAAAATAGATTGGGAAAAGAATATGTGTTTGTTCGAGGTGGCGGTCATTCCAACGGTTTAACGGAATTTCCATTTATTATTGCCGTATCAGATAACACTCAAATATTTATAAATGGTTCTACCACACCAATAGCTACTATCGATAATGGCGATTACTTTGCTGTACCAAGTAGCTTTTATAGCTCTAATAGTGCTGGTGCCAATATGTTGGTGGAAACTTCCAAGGATGTATATGCCTATCAAAACCTAGCAGGAAGTACAGGCGTACAAACTGCTGGACTAAATTTTGTTGCCCCCGTAAACTGCCTTTTACCAGATGTAATGGACAACATACCAGACATTAGAAATATTGCTGGTTCAACCGTTAATGGTGGAGTTACCATTATCGCCGCAGTAAATACACCGGACAGCAATATTACGGTAACTCACGGTAGTGGTATTGCGACATTACCACCATCCCGTCCCGTTTTAGGATCTACAGATTGGAAAACCTACTACATACCTAGTCTTAATGGTGATGTAAGCGTACAATCCACAGGACCAATGGCCGTTGGTTTTTTTGGTGTTAATAA
>CAZUIE010000067.1:0-5132 GCA_964620945.1 uncultured Maribacter sp. | reverse complement strand
ACCAGAATTACCGTTCATAATGACTTTGATAATGATGGAGTACGAGACATTTCGGATATAGATGATGATAATGATGGTATCTATGATCAAGACGAATGTTTGGTAAACATATGTTATGAGCCTATTATAAACGAAAGCTTTGAGAGTCCTGTAATTCCAAATAATTCGTATCGGGTGTTAGACGAAAATAGTGTGCCAGGATGGCAAACTACTGCTACGGATGGAAGAATCGAGATTTGGTCAGACCGTTTTCTAGGTGTACCAGCATTTGATGGAAATCAATTCGCAGAACTAAATGCAAACCAAAACTCAGCACTCTACCAAAACTTATGTTTAACACCTGGTACTGTCATGGCTTGGTCCTTAAGGCATAGAGGAAGAGCTGGTGTAGATGTGATGCGAGTTAGAATCGGAGGAGATTTAGCATCAGCTTCTGTTCAAGCAACCATGAGCGATGATAATGACGCTTGGGGTTATTATTCAGGTTTTTATACTGTGCCTGCCGGACAAGTGAACACTACTTTTATTTTTGAAGCAGTTTCAACAGCCACTGGAAGTTTATCGGTCGGAAACTTAATAGACGACATACAGATTACAATTGCTGATGTACCTTCATGTAGTGATAACGATAATGACGGTTTACCAGATAACATAGACCTTGATAGCGATGGCGATGGTTGTAGCGATGCAAATGAATACTACAAAGACAATGATGCTGATGGAGGTGACGGTGGTGAATATGGCGCAGGAACTCCTGCCGTTAATCCAGATGGAAGTGTTATAGGTGCGCCTTACACTCAAGTATTCGCTCCAGAAATACTTCTGGGAAACACTTCCGAGGATTTAGGAGGTGCCGATATTAATGGGCAAGACGTAAGTCTTGGACAAACTTTTGAATACGTACTTCGTTTTCAAAATACAGGAGATGATAATGCTATAAATTATAGTATAAGAGATATTTTACCTAATAATGTCACCTTTAACGATGTTGACGTTTCCAATGCACCAGGTACCACTTATTCCTTTGATTTACCAACTCAAACGCTAACATTTGATGTTCCGGATGCGTTAGTGGAGGTTGGGGATCCTGAATATAGCATAAGAATTGAAGTTACTATTGCTTTAAATTGCTCTGATTTTGTAGCAGCATGTTCTTCAACCTTAGAGAATAATGCTTTTTCTACTTATCAAGGAGTAGTAAACAACAGCACTTTTACCGATGAGAATGGTTCAGATTCATTATCAGGTTGTCCACATACTCCAAACATAGCTAGTAATTCTATTTTGAACGACCTATCTAACTGTAATCAGGCAAGAACAGTACAGCTATGCGGTGATAACGTAATCTTAGCAGCTGGCTCAGGATTTACCACGTACAATTGGGCGTTAGACGTAAACGGTAACGGCCAAGTTGACGGAACCGAAACAACTATAAATGACGGTGACCCAGATAATGACCCTAGTACATTATTGGTAACGACTGTTGGAGATTATATTGTTGAAAAATCTTCTAATGGTAGCTGTCCGGATTTAGTAGAACGTATTGAAGTGGAACGTTTTGGAACAACACAAACCAATCCTATAGTAGATTACTTCAATCAAGTAAATACGGATAATAATCCAGACAACGATTTACAGGGTGAAATTGTAACCTGTTCGATAGATGGCGATAACCTCGCTAAAATTTTCTTGTGTGGCGCTGCTGACGAAGCTACTATTCAGTTAGGAATTACGGATGCCCAAAGCATCGTATGGCAAAAATTAGATGAAGGCAGCTGTTCGAGTACTGGAGATGATTGTGCCAACAAAAATGGCACTTGTTCTTGGACTACTTCCGCAACACAGGATAACTTCACGATAACCGAAAGTGGAGAATATAGAGTGGTAATTAATTATCAAAACGGTTGTTTTAGTAGATTCTACTTTAATGTGTTTAAGAATGCATTAGATGTTGCTTATACAGCACAGGATATTATCTGCACAACTGATGGTTCTATACGTATTACCAATGTAGGTAATGGGTATGGATTTCAATTAGTTAATGCTACCAATGATAATATTATAGTTCCTTTCTCGGCTAACAATGGTCCAGACTTTGACATTGATACGAATGGGACTTATAAGGTGCAAGTCACCCAATTAAATCCTACTACAGGTACGCCTATCTCTGGAAGTTGCTTATTTGAAACTGAAGATATTGGTATTCAATTAAGAGATTTTAGTGTTAACCTTACTTCCACGGCTGCTGATTGTAATGAACTTGGAACAGTTAGTGTCCAGGCATTAAACGCACAACCTAATTACAGCTATGAACTTCGTCTAGATGACGGAACCGATGGTGGACTGGGATCTTTAGTAAGCAATCAACCTGCATTGAATAATGATACATACGTGTTCACTAATGTGAATCCAAATAACTATATCGTAGTAACCCGAACAGATGATGGCTGCTTGGATTCGCAGCAAATAGTTGTGAATGATACACCTAATCTAGGGTTAATAGCAACAAACTCACAAAATATAACATGTGCATCTGGTATTGCCACCTTAACACCAAGTGGAGGTGCACCAGGAACTGCCTACCAAATGGCTATTTGGAGTAAAGACGGGGTAGACATGTATACCAGTCCATCAGATATACCTGCAGCAGACTTACAAACAACGCCAAATATCCTTTTTCGTGATAGTACTGATGCTGGAGACTACGAATTTGTAGTAATCGAGAGCAACGGATGTTTTGCGATATCAAACAGCATAACAATTGAAGATTTAGGCAGTCCGGTAATAACAGCCTCAAACACTACCATTACTTGTGCAGATACAGGAACAGCCAATCTTACAGTGGCTGTTACAGGTGGAATAGCTCCATATAGATATAGTTTAGATGGCGGTGTTAATTATCAAACTACCAATATTTTCAATAATCTATCAGCCGGATTCTATACTATTACGGTAGTGGACAGCAGCGACAATGGCGGTGTTGGATGCGTTGAGACTTTGGATTATGAAGTCGTCCAACCATTTCGTTTAACAGCTTCTCCATCTATTGTTGAAGACGCGTTTTGCGACCCAAGTGGAGCGCTAGTTAAGATTCTGAATCCTAATGGTGGTCAAGCCCCATATGAGTTCAGCTTTAATGGTGGGAGCACGTTTGGACCACCGAACGGCCCTCAGGAATCTAGATTATTACCGGGAACGCATCAATTGGTCCTTAGGGATGCTTTGGGATGTACTTATAATATGGAAATCACCGTTCCTAATCCGGTTGCAGAACCTAGTTTTACACAGGTAGTAAACTATGATTGTACTGGAACGGCCACAGTTACCTTGACTCCTTCCAACACTTCAGATTTTGAGTACACCTATTCTTTAAACAGTACGTTAAATACACCCGCAGACAATAATGTTTTTGCTAATGTCACAACAGGAACACAAACAATTACCGTTGGATATACCGGAAGTATTGCACCCAACCAAAGCACCTTATTTTTTGAAAATTTTGGGACCGGACCAAACACTCAAATAGGTGAAATTGGACCAGGCTACTGTTACGAACCGCAAGACGGGAGTACAACAAACTGTAATTTAGGTCCTGCAGGCGTATTAGTTGACGGTGAATACTCGGTAACCAATAACGTTACCAATCCATTACCAGCTTATAGAACACCAAATGACCATACTTCAATAACAGATGGTAGATTCTTAGCAATTCACCCCAGTAATAATTTGGTTAACCTAAATAGTATTGTTTGGAGTCGAACAGATATTGAAGTACTACCAAATAGGGATATTGATATATCTTTTTGGGCCTATAATTTAAGACAGACAGGCACAGCAGGTAATAACCCTGAAATTACAATTGAACTAGTAGATGCCAGCGGTACAATCATAAACAGTTTTGCAACTGCTGAAATACCAAAAAATACAAATGCCGACGACTGGCATTTTAGAACTTTTACGGTAAACCCTGGAGTTAATACTGTTGTTGATATTGTTTTAAGAAGTAGTCAACTTAGTGATGATGGTAATGAGTTAATTTTAGATGATATACTAGCTTCTCAGACACCGGAAATATGTGAAAAAACTGCAGATATTGCCGTAGTGGTCGAATCCGGTCAAGCTTTTGAAGCAACATTACTTAGTACGATTGATCCTAGCTGCAATACAAGTGCGGATGGTGCAATTCGTTTTGAAGTAGCTAATTTTGAAAGTGTTACTGGTTTTGAATATTCTACCGATGGTGGAACTAGTTGGACAACGTCTCTTGTATCTCCAGTAACGACTACTGCCAACTTAGCTGCAGGCAGCTATACTGTTGATGTACGTAAAGTTGCCGACAACACATGTGGCACAAATTTTTCTGCTACCTTGAATGCTCCAACTGCTATTGTTCCGCAGTTAAACTTAGTGGCAGACTATTCTTGCTTTAATACGGGAGCTACGTTAGAAGCTTCGGCAACAGGAGGAAATCCGGCCTATGAATTTCAACTGGAAGATACTAGTGGTACACCTGTAGAAGTGTACCAAAGTAATCCACGATTTACGAATATATCAGATGGTGACTATCTAGTGCGTGTACGTGATACGAACGGTTGCGAAGTTCTATTATCCTTAACAGATGCAGTAACGGTAAACCCCCCGGCTTCTATCGCTTTTGATGTGGCACCCATTGCATGTTACGATGGTCAAAACAATGCTTCTATCGCTATTTCGGTTACCGCTGGAAACAGCGGGTATACATTTAGAATTAATGGGGGTGCATGGATGACACCAACAATAGCTCCAGACACTGACTATACTTTTACAGGACTGTCTAACGGTTCTTATGATATTGAGGTATCGGATAGTTTTGGGTGTGTTTCTCCCGTAGAAACAGTACTGATTTCTCCTATACTTTTAGCTCAAGTAGATGTTGTTGATGTTAGCTCCTGTGCAGACGGAAGTATTACTGTGACACCTAGTGGTGGTCTAGGAAGTTATGCCTATGCGTTTTTACCAACTGGAACTACAGTTCAGGATAGTGATTTTAACACCACGGACAACTTTGTCATAACCAATGCAACGATAGGAGATTATGACGTTTACGTTAGGGACAACGCTGCAACTTCACCTTATTGTCAATTTTTGGAAAC
>CAZUIE010000066.1:7094-18014 GCA_964620945.1 uncultured Maribacter sp. | reverse complement strand
TTATTGTCAAAATTTTTATGGAAACAAGCGTTTTAGTTCTGTTTCCATAAACGGAACCTTGTCCAAGGCTTTTTTTGAAAAATCGAAAAGACTGATGCATCGGTCTAAATTCTGATTCTCGTAGGCAACCTTATAATACCTGTTATTTTCTAAGTAATCGGTCAAAGCTCTAAGGCCATGTATAAACGGCATAAAAACTGCCCCCATAGGCAAGGATTTAAGTTCTGCCTTACTTAAAAACGATGGTGTACCTGCCAATCCCTCCACGAAGGCAGTAAACAAGTATTCCTGAAAACAAATATGCTCTAAATGCTTTTCATCTTCAGGGGCGGTATTCACAATGGTTCTAATGGCATCGCCAAAATCGTAGAAAAAATAGCCTTTCATAATAGTATCCAAATCTATGAGGCACAATCCTTTCCCTGAATACTTAGAAAATAGTATATTGTTTAGCTTGGTATCGTTATGGCATACCCGGGATGGCAATGCATGGGGTTCCATCTTATGTAGCGTACTCAGTGTTTTTTCGGCAAACGTTATGTACGCTTTTGCATGCTCTAGTTTTAGCGTAGATGCGCTAGCGATCGCTTTCCTAAACTGTTGATCTCTTAGGGTTAAATCATGAAAACGCGGAATGGTATCGGTGTATTCCAAAAGATTCTGGTCTGCCAAAAGCAAGTGGAACTTTCCAATAACACGTCCTGCCTCATAAGCAGTTTCTTTCTGAACGGTTGTATTATAGGTAGTACTGTTTGGAATAAAACTCATGAGCCGCCAATACCCAGAAACTGCTTGTGTAAAATAGGAACCATCAATCGTTTTTAATAGCTGAATTTCGTTGTAATCGGAAGCTTTCAGAGCCTTTAATGCACTGGAAATGTTCATCATTAATCCGCTTACATCCGAAAAAACATCGTGATTGATGCGTTGCAGAATATAATGAGGCTCTTCTTCGCTACAAACTAAAAAAGTGTCGTTTATTAAACCAATATTAAGCGGTTGAAAGCTAAACTGCTGATTTTTCACTGTAAAACACTCCAGAAGTTCTCGAAGATGTTCTGAGGTGTGTGCGCTATTTTTTAGTTCCATAAAGGAGAAACGTACTGACCTTGGTGTGTTTTGTTCTGCAAACTTTCCATTGCCATTTCTTTATCACTGGCATAGGTTACACCAAACCAATCCCCACCAGAAGGAATACACTTTACATCTATTTCCTTTGCCTGAAGCATTTCCTGTATCATAAAAGGCAGGTAGAGTTCGCTATTGGCAATACGATCTGCATCATTAAGGAATATTTTAAATTCCGATTCTATTTTTTCGAATATTGACGTCCTACAAATCCAAAAATTCATACTTGCCTGCTCATCACCTGTAAATTCCAAACCTGTATCTTCATCCACGATCTTGTTGGTTTTTTGAACGAGCTTTAAACGTTCCTCTACAGATAGCAAGTCATCACCGGATACTTTGCAAACCCCCCTAGAGACAGACCCATGTTCAGAAAGGGTGTCCTTTAAGGTGTAGCCCAACAACGCGTAGGCATTATCATTCGAATTTATAAAATCTGCTGCTTTTTTATAGGCCGCTTGTCCATAAAAGTCATCTGCATTAATAACGACAAACGGACCGTTTATTACATTCCTTGCGGTCCAAACAGCATGTGCAGTACCCCATGGTTTTTTGCGCTCTCCTGTGAAAGTAAAACCATCAGGCAAATCTGTTAGTTCTTGTGCCAGCACATCTAATTGTATGTTTTCAGGTAATCTTTCACTTAAATAATCATTCAAAAAACTAACGTTCTCTTTCTTGGTGATGACTACAATCTGCTTAAAATCATTTTTTATAGCGTCATAAATGGCGAACTCCATTAAGAATTCCTCTTTTGGACCAAGCTCATCAAACTGTTTTAATTTACCGTATCTGCTACCGCTTCCGGCAGCCATTAAAAGTAATGTCATGGTTCTAGTATTTAGGCTGCAAAAGTAAGAATTGTCGCCAAAACATTAAATGTATTTAGCTGTATGGTTATTAAAAAGGTTGATGGCTCCGCATATTGAGGTCGTATACTTTAAAATGATCTGATTTTTGCCTATTTTCAAATTTGAAATCCAAACTATATGAATTCCAGACGCAATTTCATCAAAAACACCTCGCTTGCAGGAGCAGGGCTATGTGCCATCCCTAGTTTCGCTACCCATCTGTACAGCCCTGCGGACAAATTAAATGTTGCCCTCATTGGGGTAGGGTTAAGAGGAACCAACCATTTAAAGAACCTATTATTAAGAAAGGATGTAAATATTACCGCTATTTGTGATGTGGATGCTTCAAGAATTGCTATTGCCAAAGATTTAATTTCTAAGGCAGGAGCAAAGGCTCCGCAAATTTTTGATGCGAATGACTATGACTACAGAAACCTATTAGAACTTAAGGACGTGGATGCCGTTGTTATTGCCACCCCATGGCTGTGGCATACCCGTATGACCGTAGATGCCATGAAAGCAGGCAAATATGCTGGCGTAGAGGTATCTGCCTCCAACACTTTGGAAGAATGCTGGGACCTGGTGAATACGCATGAGGCCACCGGTAACCATATGATGATACTGGAAAACGTAAACTACAGGAGAGATGTACTTGCCATTTTAAATATGGTAAAACAAAACGTTTTTGGAGAATTGGTTCATTTTAGATGCGGGTACCAGCACGATTTACGTTTTGTAAAATTTAACGATGGCAAAACAGCCTATGGTAGAGGAGCAGAGTTTGGAGATAAGGGAATTTCCGAAGCAAAATGGCGAACGGCACACTCGGTAAAAAGAAATGCAGATGTGTACCCTACCCACGGTTTAGGACCTATAGCCGCGATGGCAGATGTGAACCGCGGAAATAGATTCATGTCCTTAACCTCACATGCCACAAAAGCAATTGGCTTGCACAACTATATTGTTGATGTGGGTGGCAAAGAGCACCCGAATGCCAAGATAAAATTCAAACAAGGCGATGTCATCACTACAACAATTGACACTGCTAACGGCGAAACCATAATTATCACACATGACTGCAACTTGCCAAGACCCTATTCTTTAGGGTTTAGGGTCCAAGGCGCAAACGGTTTGTGGGAGGTAGATGGTAGCAGAATGTATATTGAAGGCCAGTCGGAATCGCATACATGGGACGAAGCTGCCCCTTGGTTGGAGAAATATGACCATCCGCTTTGGAAAAAATATGGGGAGTACGCGTTGGATGCGGGCCATGGTGGAATGGATTTCTTTGTATTGAATTCCTTTATAGAGTCGGCTAAGGCAAATATAGTGCCCCCCATGGATGCCTATGATGCTGCCGCTTGGAGTGCCGTAACGCCTTTGTCCGAATTGTCTATAGCCAATAACGGCGAACCACAGGATTTTCCGGATTTCACCAGAGGGCTTTGGCTAAAGCGCAAACCTTACGATTGGATGAAAGAAAGTTATTAAAGCTGAACTATTTGCAGCTTTAACGCCAATCATCTTACCCATTTGTATGACTTTTGTCATGTTTTCTGATAAAAGTAGCTTCTATCTTTGTACCAAATCCTAACTACATGTGTAGCCTTATTCAAAAGTACAATGTCCCTGGACCTAGATACACAAGTTATCCAACGGTGCCCTACTGGGACATCGATTCGTTCTCGAGTAAAAAATGGGAAAATTCCGTCCAAAAGAGTTTCATAGAATCCAATAGTTCTGAAGGTGTCAGTCTTTATATACATCTGCCCTATTGCGAGAGCTTATGTACCTTTTGTGGTTGCCACAAAAGAATCACAAAACGACATGAGGTAGAGGAACCCTACATAGCGACCCTTTTAAAAGAATGGGATTTGTATGTTGCCCTTTTTACAGAAAAACCTATTATAAAGGAACTACACCTGGGAGGTGGTACGCCAACATTTTTTAGTCCTGACAACTTAAAAACCCTAATTGAGGGTATTTTAGAAAAAGCAACAACCGCAGAGAACCATGAGTTTAGCTTCGAGGGACATCCAAACAATACTACAAAAGAACATTTACAAGTCTTGTATGATGTAGGCTTTAGAAGGGTAAGTTATGGTGTACAGGATTACAATGAAAAAGTACAAAAGGCCATTCATCGAATTCAACCTTTTGAAAATGTAAAAAAAGTTACGGCGTGGGCAAGAGAAATTGGTTACACTTCCATTGGACACGATTTAATTTTTGGTTTGCCCCACCAGACTATGGAACATGTCATCGAGACCATAACAAAGACAAAATCCTTACTCCCGGACAGGTTGGCATTTTATAGTTATGCCCACGTACCTTGGATAAAAGGAAATGGACAGCGAGGCTATAAGGATTCGGACCTGCCCACCGCAGATTTAAAAAGAAAACAGTATGAAAAGGGCAAAGCCTTACTTGGAAAACTTGGCTATGAAGAGATAGGTATGGATCATTTTGCACTGGATACGGATGAATTGTTCATATCTGCCCAAGAAGGGCGTTTACATCGTAACTTTATGGGGTACACGGCCTCTAAGACCCAATTAATGATTGGATTAGGAGCGTCCAGTATAAGTGATAGTTGGTACGGTTTTGCACAAAATGTAAAAAGTATAGAAGAATATCGACAATTGATAGACAACGATGTGATACCGGTTTTTAAAGGGCACATACTATCTTCTGAAGATGAAATCATAAGAAAGCATATCCTTAATCTAATGTGCGACCTTGAAACGTCTTGGTTTAACGAACAAATGCTTTTTACGGATTTACCTCTTGTCTTAGAGCGATTGCTTAAAATGAAACAAGATGGACTTGTTGAATTGAATATGCATCAATTAAAAGTTACCCCTAAAGGAAGACCATTCGTTCGTAATGTTTGTATGGCGTTTGATCTTAGATTACATCAAAAAGTTCCAGATACTAAATTGTTCTCAATGACCGTTTAATAATAAACCTTAAAATTATCCACATGGAAAATATAGTTGTGCCCGTTGATTTCTCAACCCAATCCGAATATGCCTTCAAGGTAGCAGCATCCATTGCCAAAAAACATGGAGCGACCTTATATGCCCTGCACATGTTAGAGCTCAACGAAGCCTTAATATCTTCTAACGAAGGAGCCCAAATGCAGCATACCGTTTTTTTGATAAAACTTGCGGAAAAGCGCTTAAACGAATTTTTGGACAAACCATTTTTAAAAGATGTGAAGGTGGTTCCTGTGATAAAACATTTTAAGGTATTTAGTGAGATAAGTAATTTAGCCGAGGAGCATAACGCAGACTTAATTGTAATGGGAAGCCATGGCAGCGAAGGGCTCAAAGAAATTTTTGTAGGCTCTAATACGCAGAAAGTGGTGCGCCATTCAGACATACCCGTATTGGTGATTAAGGAAGAAATGGAGGATTTTAACCCTAGGCAAATGGTTTTTGCCTGTGACCTCAAAGAGGAGAATATTAATGCTTTTCAACGTGCTAAGTACATTGCCGAAATATTTTCAGCAGAATTAAAATTAGTTTATGTGAACACCCCAGGAGATGCTTTTTTAAGTACTTCCGAGATTCAAGAAAAAATAGTAACATTTTGCGACAAAGTTGGATTTGAGCTTCTCATTGCTATATATAATGACTACTCAGTGGAAAGTGGCGTATTGAATTTTGGAACGGAAAGCGGTGCAGATATTATTGGAATACCCACACATGGAAGAAAAGGAATATCCCATTTCTTCTTAGGCAGTATTGGCGAAGATGTTGCCAACCATTCCACCTTACCAGTGGTAACCTTTAAAATTTAAATGTTACACTAATTTCATAGCTGTAGGATCCCAATCTACAGGTTGTTTCTTATAATAACTTTCATTTGCCAACAGGGCTGCTCCCGCGGCCCTGAGGCCAAATGTTGGATTTTGTACGACCTCTCCCCCTTTACGAATAGCCGAAAAGAAATTGTTGAAATGATCATAATGCCCTCCTCGGTAGTCCCTTGGTGCCTCCCAGGTTGTTATTCCGGTATTTAAAGACTGTTTTCGCGAAGATTGAGGTGTGTTATCGTAATTGTCTTTTATCTTTTGCTGTGTTTCCTCGGTATAGGCAATTAAAGAATAACCACCCGGTCCTGACCCTAGTTTAGACCGTTTTAATGTTACTTTATTTTGTCCTACTACCATTTCGCCCTCGGTACCTATAAGTTTAAATCCGCCTCCACCACCATTTCCAGCGATAAAATTAACCCGAAATGCAGCATTGAAAGCGGCATGGGTTGCTGTTTTAGGGTAATCATAAAGCGTAATACTTACATCTGGCACGTCTCGACCATCTTTCCAGTATCTAAGTCCTCCTGTGGCCAAAGCTCTATTTGGACCATGTGAGCTTATCACATGATTTAACGTTGAAAATGCGTGTACAAACAGATCTCCGGCTACACCCGTACCATAATCTTGGTAATTCCTCCATCTAAAGAAACGTTTCAACTCATAGGGTACTTTCGGAGCAGCCCCTAAGAACTTGTCAAAGTCGATCGTATCTGGGTTTGCATCGGGTGGTATAGGATACTGCCAAGCACCTTCAGCAGAATAACGGTCGTTATACATGTCCAACATCACAATATCGCCAATTGCGCCCTCTTCATATAACTGTTTGGCCTTCTCATTCCCTAAAGAAGACATTCCCTGACTTCCTACCTGGCATATTTTACCACTCTCCTTTTGCGCTTTAATAATAGCTTGTCCTTCTTCATATTTTTGCACCATGGGCTTTTCACAATACACGTGTTTACCCGCTTTTAATGCTTCGATAGTTATTTTTTGATGCCAGTGGTCCGGAGTAGCTATTATCACCGCATCAATGTCTTTTTGTTCCAATAATTGCCTGTAGTCCCTTGTGACGAAAATCGAATCTCCCCACAATTCCTTTGCTCTGTCCAACCTTCCATTATACAAATCGCAAGCCGCAACCAGTTTCACACCACTCACCCCTAATGCAGCTTTGGTATCGTATATTCCTTGGATACCCGAACCAATAAGGGCAATGTTTATATTATCGTTAGGTGAATATAACGTATCGGAGTAAGACCTTACAAGAGGTAGTATTTCTGTCCGACCTTTTGCAAACAATAGAGGAGACGCCGTAATCGCGGCGGTGGAAAGGGAAGCTTTTTTTAGAAAAGACCTTCTGGATTCGTTTTTTTTCATTTTTCAACAGTCATTAAAACCAAAGTATTAGTTTCGGCACCTACGAAAATAGCGATTTTATACTCATATCCTTGGACATTCTTTTAGAGTTTATTTATGATTTAATAAACGGTTAATCAGTTACAAGAGCGTAATTTTATAGATTGTTAAAACTAGAAATGTGATCATAGATTTAATCATAGCGATGCTTTGGAGCCTTTCTCCTTTTGGTGAAGCAAAGGTTGGCATACCTTATGGAGTTTTAAATGGAGTCAACATTTATTTGGTCTTCGTCGCTTGTTTTTTCGCCAATGTTTTGGTCTTTCCCATCATGTATTTTTTTCTTACAAAAGTCAACAAATACCTACTTAAATGGCACTATTACAAAAAATCCGCTATTTATGTAGCCCGTAAGGCCAAAGTGGGATCCGGTGATAAAATAAAAAAATATGGTTTTATTGGACTTATCTTTTTTGTGATGCTTCCCGTTCCCGGCACTGGGGTTTATGCAGGCAGTATTGCCAGCTATCTTTTTAAAATGGAGCGCAAGAGAGCGTTTGCGGCGAATACCGTTGGTATTTTCTTCTCCTCTCTAATTGTTTGGGTTACTACGGTGCTGGCGATGAAGGGTGCGGCTTAAACAGCAATAATCTTAAGTTAAAATCCTACTTAGTATCTTTCTGAAAAATGTCATCTATTTCGATTCTTGAAAATCTGCATAAACAACATCGTACTCATTTTTTGAGCTCGGTTCTTTGCAATCCACGTCACATCTCCAGTAAAGAGTTCATCTATCGTTTGGAACCACAAATTTAGCCAAAGTCCAAAATGTTCGGAAGTAATGGAATGGTTCATTTTTTCGTCTACTTTCTGATGCGCGGTAACGGGATTACCGTGATAGAGCCGTTTTAAGAATAGTTGGGTTTCCCAGAAATTGGTCAATAGCTCTAAATGCGATTCCCAATCTGTAATCGTATTATTGAAAATAGGACCCAAAACCTCATCTTTTCTGACTTTCGCATAGAAAGCACGAACTAATACAGACACATCTGTTCTATCCTCGATTAAGGTTGTAATTTGTTCCATATACCGTGTTTATTTAAATAGCAAAACCAATTTCTAGAGAATTAGTTGTTGATAATGGTGTTCATCATAAAGGTATGTAACATTTCCATTTGTGGTCTTCCTTTTCGTTTTCCTAAACGCCCAAAAATGTACAGCGCAATCCAAATAAGAATTAGAAGTATCATAAGTGCTGTTTGCAGGATGTAAGGTTTTCCTAAGCTAGCATTCACATAGGCCCAAATACCTAGCGCAATAAATAGCGTGGCCACTCCAAAATGGAGAAACATAAAAAAGGTCCACAATGTAGGGTTGGGGCCAAAAAGTCCATACACCTTACAATTTTTATCATCCACGTCATTGATTTCCAAATGTAATTGTGGTGTCCAAAAATTAGTTTCCGTTTTATCGAACTTAATAAAAAGATGGTCGTCTATTCTCTTGACATTAATTGGTGGATTTTGCGCCTTTTGAAAAGCTCCTAATATGGGTTCCTTTGTACCCGTTAGCTCCAATTGGAACCTGGGTCTTAGAACGATATCATTAGGAATTATTCGCATAACTTAGTTCATGGATGACATTCGATTTGAGAGGAAACTACATCTAGTACAGGACTGGGAGATACATACGGGATACCCAAACCAAGACCTCTAAGGATAAATAATATACCCATTACCACTACAAATACGGGAATGAGCTTTTGTATACGCTTTTTGGCACCACCCTTTAAAAATCCGCTAAAATAGACAGCGCTGGTCATTAAGGGAATGGTTCCCAATCCAAATAAAATCATGTACAAACTACCTTTGCCCACGTCACCCATAGCGATAGCCGCAAAAAGTGCCATATAAACTAGGCCACAGGGCAGAAAACCATTCAATACACCTATGGTCAAAAAAGTATCCGGAGTTTTCTTTTTCAATTCTTGGCCTAGTCGGCTTTTGACCCGTGAAATAATCTTGTATACAGGTTTAGAAAAGTTATATTTAGCGAAGGTTTTGGCGGGAATCAATACAAGAAAAATCATTAAAACTCCTATAGCGATAGATAGTTTTTGCTGCATTCCAAAAACGTAAAGCCCTTTCCCCAAAAGACCGAATACAAGCCCAATAAGCCCGTAGGACAATAACCTTCCTATATGATACAGTGTAATCTGTCCTGCTTTTTTTACGGGGTTTTTCCTATCTACGGGAAGCATAAAAGCTATAGGACCGCACATACCTACACAGTGCAGACTTCCCATTAATCCCAATAAAAGTGCAGATACCAACATTGTTAAAGTTCTTGCCGAGCAAAATAAGGCAATCTGTTATTTGATACACGAATTTGAGAAAATGCTTCGTATCTCGTAATAACATCTTGATTCCTTGTTCTCAATACGTTATACTTTCTTTTTGTAAATAATCCTGT
The DNA here is from genome assembly GCA_964620945.1 of uncultured Maribacter sp. Classification (GTDB taxonomy): domain Bacteria; phylum Bacteroidota; class Bacteroidia; order Flavobacteriales; family Flavobacteriaceae; genus Maribacter. The sequence goes on along the minus strand of CAZUIE010000066.1, from coordinate 8,384 downwards.
CCATCATGGGACCAGTTAATTTTAATGTCCCAGCGACCATCTAACAAACGTTTGTCAGGTATGAGCAAATTTGTGTTGGATAAACTTACGGGTAAGTCAAAATCCAATTGCTTATTAGATGGTCTGTAAAGGGACACTGTTCCTTTTGCGTTTTTAAAATTGATAGTTGAAGGGAAATGCAAGAGAAGACCTTCGGCTGTTTTTTCTAGCGTAATTTTCTCGTGGTTATTCGCATTTACCTCAGCATTTATCTCGGTCTGGTGATTCAAGGCATCTTTGTAATAGTCTTCGGTTACCAAATCATGGTTGGCATTGCTATCCATGTTCATTCGAACCACAAAAAACAAGATGAAGCTAATGAAGCCTATAAACGCAAGCACTATTCCTGTTCCCCAGTTAATTTTCATAGTTAATCATTTTATTTAAATTCCTCTATAAGAGAAAATCTGATACATATTTTTTTGTAGCTCGTCGTTCATCAAACTAATTATAACTCCTCGGGGCCAAAAATGCGGTCAACGTCGTTTCAATTAGTTTATCACCACTATAAACACCAATTTTTAATTTTTCTTTATCTGTTTTAATAGCTGCATTGTGTATCTCTATAAAAAGTGTACCTTCTGCCAAGCCCTGTGCCGGCACCATAAAATCTTCCTTACGCACCATCTTTATTTCACCTTTATGAGACAAAAGTTTAAAACTTACATCAGGAACCGAATCCGTTGTTTTGTTAATAAGTTTAAACGTGTATACATTACTTATAATATCTCCTTCCTTATGTTCGTACAGTTGTCCTGGCAGCCTTAATATGTTCGCTTCTAAATCGTTTCGAAGGAACAGCATTCCAATAAGTATTCCCGTAAGAATAACCAATACAGCTGTGTAACCTTTAAGCCGGGGAGTAAACTTGAATTTTTCCTTTTTTGTTATTTCATCTTCACTAGCATAGCGTATCAAACCTTTTGGAAGGTTCACTTTTTCCATAATCGTATCGCACTCGTCAATACAAGCGGTACAGTTGACACATTCTAGCTGTGTTCCATTTCTGATATCTATTCCAGTAGGGCAAACATTTACACATTGAAAACAGTCTATACAGTCACCATTACCCAAAGCTTCCCTATCCTCGTTCTTACGCCATTTTTTTCTTCCGTTTTCGCCTTCGCCCCTTTTATGGTCGTAAGCTACTACGATAGATTTGTTATCCAAGAGTACGCCTTGCATTCTACCATAAGGGCAGGCAATAATACAGACTTGCTCCCGAAACCAAGCAAACACCCAAAAGAATAC
>CAZUIE010000066.1:0-6994 GCA_964620945.1 uncultured Maribacter sp. | reverse complement strand
GGCAGGCAATAATACAGACTTGCTCCCGAAACCAAGCAAACACCCAAAAGAATACTGCTGTAAAAATCAGTAGTGCTATAAGCGTAGAAAGATGTAGCATAGGCCCATCGGTAATATATGCTATAAGCTTATCACTACCTATAAGATAGGCAAGAAATACATTGGCTATAATAAAGGAGATTATAAAAAAGATAATCCATTTGATGGTTCTCTTCCTAATTTTCTCTGCATTCCAAGGCTGACGATCTAATTTGATCTGAGCACCCCTATCACCGTCTATCCAATATTCGATCCTGCGAAATACCATTTCCAAAAAAATGGTCTGTGGACACATCCATCCACAAAAAATACGCCCAAAGGCAACGGTAAACAAGGCTATAAAAATCACCCCTATAATCATGGAGATTACAAACAGGTGAAAATCCTGAGGCCAAAACGGAAAACCAAAAATATTGAAACGGCGTTCCAGCACATTGAACATTAAAAACTGATTTCCTCCAATTTTGACAAAAGGTGCGGCGAGTAGAAAAGCTAATAAAAAGTAGCTGACGTATTTACGATAGTTATACCATTTACCGCTTGGTTTCTTTGGAAATACCCAAGCGCGCTTACCTTCTTCGTTTATAGTTCCTATGCTGTCCCTAAAATTATCTTGATCCTGTGACATTTCTTCTTTATTTGATACAATTCTAAGGGATGGTTGTTTTTATTTTTGTTGTACTGATAAAGGATATTGGTTAATGATGTTACTCTGGCTGACTTATAAGACCCTGCTTTTGGTTGAGACAGCAGGGTCTAAAAACTGATATTTTTAAATGTACGCTACCTTATTCTATAACAGTACCTGCTTCGTCCAGGGTTTCTTTGAATTCCAAAGAATCGATTTCTACCTCTATCTTAACAGAATCTACCGTGGGTGCCTCAGCTTTCATATGTGGATCGATCCAAATATCGCCCTCCGCTGCTTTTGGATTCGCCGGCGTAGTACCCTCGAATTTTAAAACGTAGCTGGCAACCTGTGCCATCTCCAATGGCTTTAAGCTTTGTTTCCAAGCTACCATTCCCTTACCGTCTCTACCACCTTCGGAAATGGTGTTAAATACATTTTTAATACCGCCACCAAGAATCCAGTTCGCATCGGTAAGGTTGGGTCCTATTCCCCCACCGCCATCTGCCATGTGGCAGGCCACACAACTAGCTTCAAATATCGCTTTACCCGCACTGATGTCAGAAGCATCGGTCAAGAGCTCCACCGTGTTTACATCTACCAAATCCTTGGCATTCTTCTTATACTCCTCAATTTCTGCCTGTGCAATGGTGAGCTCTGTCAGGTATTCGGTATCTTGGTCGTAATCTCCCAAGACATGGAACCTTACCAAGTATACCACACCAAAAATAATAGTTGCGTAGAACATGTACACCCACCAAGGCGGAAGCTTGTTGTCCAATTCACGAATACCATCGTAGTTGTGGTCCAAAACAATCTCTGTTTCCGCTTCCATTGGCTTCGATCCCAACAACTTCTTGTAAGTCTCTTTACCCCATGTCCATTCCCATCGTTTAGAAGCGGACGCCATATAGCGCTCTTTTGCCTCTTCCGATAGCGTTTGAAACATGACGTTTTCAATAGCAGCCAAAATAACCTCTATACCAATAAGCAACAGTAATATAAAACCGAGAAACAATGATGCCATAGGATAAGCGATAAAGGCAGGTTGGTCCCCGGAATCAATGAAGTACTCCATTAATCCAAAAACTGTAAAAAATAGGAGTGGAATCCGTATCCACCAAGGAGACATATTTTTCATAATTCTATGTTTTGTTGGTTGTTGTTATCTAATGGTATTTCACTTACTTCCTTGATATAGTCTTTTGATGCCGTAAACACCCATGCAAAGAGCACTACAAAAAAGACAAAGAAAATTACTAGGGATATCATAGGATAGGTGGCTACACCATCTATACTTTCCATATATCCTTTTACAAATTTTAGCATGATTCTATAAGTTTTAGAAGTTAGACACTAGATTTGAGATGGTTGAATTTACAAAGGCATGTATTAATTCTGACATCTAAAATCTCAGGTCTAAAATCTCATTTTTATTTATTTTCAGACAACAGTTCGTCTGTTTGCTTTATTTTAATATCGGTTCCCAATCGTTGCAAATAGGCTATCATGGATACAATTTCCCTATCGCGCATTTCGGTAAATTCGGTTCCGTTTTCAGTGGCATATGTTTTAGACGCCTCATAACTGCTAGCGAAATCCGGATCGGAATACAGGTTTTTCTCAATTTTAGTGGCCTGTTCATCCATATTTGCTTCAGCGTTAGCTATATCCTCTTCTGTGTATGGCACGCCTAAAGAAACCATAGCCTCCATCTTTGCTTGAATATTACTTCGGTCGTGCTCGTTGTTTATCAACCAAGAATACGATGGCATTATAGATCCTGATGAAGTAGTTTGTGGGTCATAAAAATGGTTAAAGTGCCAGTTGTCCGAATACTTTCCACCAACTCGTAATAAATCTGGCCCGGTACGCTTACTACCCCATAAGAAAGGGTGATCGTACACAAACTCACCAGCTTTGGCATATTCGCCATAGCGCTCAACTTCGCTACGGAACGGTCGCACCATTTGCGAATGACAACCCACACAACCTTCTCTAATGTAAAGGTCCCTTCCTTCCAATTCCAAAGGGGTATAGGGTTTTACACTCGTTATAGTAGGAATATTCGATTTTACCAAAATGGTAGGAACAATTTGTATTACACCCCCAATCAATATGGCTACCGTGGCTAAAATTGTAAGCTGAATTGGTTTACGCTCCAACCAGGTATGGAAGGTTTCCCCAGAAGTTCTTCTGCTAGAAACACGTGTTAATGCAGCTGCTTCCGCAAGTTCGTCTTCTACCTTCTGTCCGCTTCTAATGGTTACAACAACATTGTACACCATAACAAGCGCACCAATAATATACATACTACCCCCTATGGCACGCATCCAATACATGGGCATAATTTCGTTTACGGTCTCCAAGAAGTTACCATAAACCAATGTACCGTCAGGATTAAAATCTTTCCACATTAGGGCTTGTGTAAATCCTGCAACATACATTGGCAAAGCATAGAGAATGATACCCAAAGTACCTATCCAGAAGTGGAAGTTGGCCAAACCAATAGATGCCAATCTTGTCTTGAACATTTTTGGCACCAACCAGTAGATCATACCAAAGGTTAGAAATCCGTTCCATGCTAATGCGCCAACATGCACGTGGGCAATAATCCAATCGCTAAAGTGCGCAATTGCGTTTACGTTTTTCAAGGACAACATAGGCCCTTCAAAAGTGGCCATACCATATCCGGTTATAGCTACCACCATAAACTTTAAGGTAGGATCGGTTCGTACCTTGTCCCAAGCACCTCGTAAAGTTAATAGACCGTTGATCATACCACCCCAAGAAGGAGCAATAAGCATTACGGAGAAAGCAACACCCAAGTTCTGCGCCCAGTCCGGTAAAGCAGAATACAATAAGTGGTGTGGTCCTGCCCAGATATAGATAAATATCAAGGACCAGAAGTGTACAATAGAAAGCTTATAAGAGTAAACAGGCCTGTTGGCCGCTTTTGGCACAAAATAGTACATAAGACCAAGGAAAGGCGTGGTCAAAAAGAAAGCCACGGCATTGTGGCCGTACCACCATTGCACCAAGGCATCCTGAACACCTGCGTAAACAGAGTAACTTTTTAGCGCCGCAACGGGAAGTTCCAAACTATTAAAAATATGCAGTACTGCGACCGTTACAAAGGTAGCCACATAAAACCAGATGGCTACGTACAAGTGACGCTGCCTTCTTTTGATCATAGTACCAATAAGGTTTACACCAAAGGCCACCCAGACCAAAGCTATGGCAATATCTATAGGCCATTCCAACTCTGCATATTCTTTGGAAGTAGAGTATCCTAAGGGCAAGGTAATGGCCGCTGCAACAATGATGAGTTGCCAACCCCAGAAGTTGAAATTACTTAGGAAATCGCTGAACATCCGTGCCTTAAGCAGCCGTTGCGTAGAATAATAGACACCGGCAAATATTGCGTTTCCAACAAATGCAAAAATGACCGCATTGGTGTGCAGTGGTCTTAAACGCCCAAAACTTAACCAGGAGATACCATCGGTTACGTTGGGAAATATAAACATAAATGCCAGCAAAAGACCGACGCTCATTCCTACGATACCCCATAGCAAGGTTGCATAGATAAACTTTTTTACGATCTTGTTGTCGTAATAGAACTGTTGTACTTCCATAGTTGATTAATTAGTATGTTCTTTTTCAATATCAAATTCCTGCGGCAGTTCGCCTACTTGAGTTTTTACAAGTTCATCCTCAAAAAGCATGCGTACCGAGGGTGTGTATGAATCATCATACTGACCGCTTCGTACCGACACTATAAAGGCTATAAAAAATAGGATGGCTACAGTTATACTGATGGCCAACAACACATAAATTACACTCATACCTACCTGAATTCTGGTGTAAAACTAAGTCGATGCCAAATAAATAAATATGACATTTGTCAGGTTTACAAATTATTTTAATTTTTTCCCTAAAATGTTGGTCATAAGCGTTGTAAATCCTACAACACTTATAGAGCTTAAGGGCATTAATATGGCAGCAATTACCGGCTCTAACTGTCCTGTGACGGCAAAATAGAGCCCCACAACATTATAGGCCAAAGACAACACAAAACTTAGTTTAATGATTTTCATCGCTTTTTTGGAGGCGAGTATATATGGGTACAATTCGGTAAATTTAGAAGCGTCCAATATACCATCACATGCCGGCGAAAACACATTAATGTTTTCCGATATGGCAATACCAACTTCTGCCTGTGCCAAGGCTCCGGCATCGTTAAGACCATCACCTACCATCATTACTTTTTTACCCTGGGCCTGAAGCGATCCTATAAAGCTTAGTTTATCCTTTGGTTTTTGGTTAAAGTATAAGGGTGTAAGTTTTGGCAATAAGGCCTCCAAGCGAGATTTCTCTCCCTCATTATCACCGGATAGAATAGCTAAACTCAACGTTTCTTCCATCGATTTAAACACTTCGGAAACTCCTGCCCTATATTGATTATGGAAGATGTATTTTCCTCTGTAATCGTCATTATTGGCAATATGCACAGAAGTATCCAAGGTATTGTTGTGCTCTGGATTACCAACAAAATCCGCAGAACCTATTTTTAAATGGTCTGCCCCCTTTCTGGCTTCCAGCCCTTGTCCCAAATGCTCATCATATTGATCCAAGGTAATAATGTTTTGTTCAGACAACATAGTGTACAATGTTCGGCTCAGCGGATGGTTGGATGCGCGGAGCGTATTCTTCAGAAGCGACTCTTCCTCCGCAGTCAAAGGCATTCCTTCATACGTTGCGGTACTTTTTTGCGCCGTAGTAATAGTACCGGTTTTATCAAAAATCGCAGTGTCTATCTTCGCTAATTGCTCTATGGTCTGGGTGTCCTTTAAATAGAATTTTTTCTTGCCGAAAATACGCAGCATATTACCCAAAGTAAACGGGGAAGCCAAGGCAATGGCACAAGGACAGGCGATGATCAGCACCGCCGTAAAAACGTTCATGACCTTACTAGGGTCTTGATAGCCCCAAAAGGCCGAAGCCAAAAACGCTATGGAAAGCACACCTATCGTAAACCGTTTTCCAATACTGTCGGTAATGGTTTGGAAACGGGTAGTTTTATCGGTCTTAAAAACGGCATTACTCCACAATTGTGTTAAATAACTCTGAGAAACCGATTTAAGGGCTTCCATTTCCATGGCCCCTTGCACCTGCTTTCCTCCGGCAAACAGTTTATCGCCCGAAACCTTTTTAACAGGTTCCGATTCACCGGTAACAAAACTATAATCCAACCGTGCGTTTGTGCTTATCAAAATACCATCTACAGGGATAATTTCTTGGTTTCGTATTAATAAACGGTCACCTTTTTTAATCTCATGGACTTGCACGCTTTCCTCTTTTCCTTCTTTTCCTATTCGCGTTACCGCAATGGGAAAGTAGGATTTATAATCACGTTCAAAAGATAGAAATGAATAGGTTTTTTGTTGAAAAAACTTACCCAACAATAAAAAGAAGACCAAGCCAGTAAGGGAATCAAAAAAACCGGGACCCCAATCAAAGCTAATTTCCAAGGTACTCCTTACAAAAAGTACCAAGATACCTAAAGCTATGGGCACATCTATATTTAGTATTTTGGAGCGCAATCCTTTATAGGCCGATACAAAATAACCCGCACCTGAATAAAACACGACAGGTAAGGAAAAGACAAACATCAGCCAACGAAATACATTTTCATATTGATTAAGCCAGAATTCCCCTCCCGTTTCAGCACTGGAAGAAAGGTCAAAATAATCTGGAAAAGATAAGAACATGACGTTACCAAATGCAAATCCTGCAATACCTAACTTATAAATAAGGCTTCTGTCCTTACTTTTTTTGTCATTGTCAAAATCATCCAAAGAAATATAAGGTTCATAGCCAATACGGGAAAGAAGTATTACCACATCTCTTAAGGACGTCTTTATGCTGTTGTAGGTAATACGTACCGTTTTTTCTGGGAAATCTACTTGGGAGCTGTTAATAGAAGGATTTAATTTATTTAGGTTCTCCAATATCCAGATACAGGAGCTGCAATGAATATGAGGAATATAAAGGTTAATGATTTGTAGATCACCGTCATTGAACTCGGTTAGTCTTTCAACAATAGCAGGAGTATCGAGAAAGTCATACTTTCCTTCAACCTCCGCTGGAGTAGCTCCAGCCCCTTGTTGTATATCATAATAATAGGATAGATCATTGGAACTAAAAATCTCGTAAACGGTTTTGCATCCATTGCAACAAAAGTTTTTTTCATCGAATTCTATTAAAGTGCGGCCGCAATCATCACCGCAGTGATAACAATTTACCTTATCCATAACAATTTGCTTA
>CAZUIE010000065.1:17117-18736 GCA_964620945.1 uncultured Maribacter sp. | reverse complement strand
TTTAAGAATATGTCCATGGAAGGTCGTATGACCGTTTGCAACTTAAGTATAGAAATGGGTGCAAGAGGCGGTATGATCGCTCCGGACGAAACTACTTTCCACTATATTAAAGGACGTGAGTTTACGCCCAAAGGAGAAGCATGGGACAAAGCTATGGACTACTGGCAAAGCCTGCATACCGATGCGGACGCCATTTTTGATAAAGAATTAACTTTTGATGGTTCACTTATAGAACCTATGATTACCTACGGTACCAACCCTGGTATGGGAATTGGTATATCAAATGACATTCCAAGCTTTAATATGGTACAAGGAGGCGCATCTACCTATAAAAAATCCTTAGACTACATGAAATTTGGAGAAGGCGATTCCATGATTGGAAAACCTATCGACTTTGTTTTCTTAGGAAGTTGTACTAACGGTAGAATAGAAGACTTTAGAGCCTTTGCCTCCATAGTAAAAGGAAGAAAAAAGGCAGATAATGTGACAGCATGGCTAGTACCGGGTTCCCACAAGGTAGAAAAGGCAATTAAAGAGGAAGGCCTATTGGCTATAATCAAAGAAGCCGGTTTTGAACTACGTGAACCGGGTTGTTCTGCCTGTTTGGCCATGAACGATGATAAAGTACCTTCAGGAAAACTGGCCGTCAGCACTTCGAATAGAAACTTTGAAGGTAGACAGGGGCCAGGTTCCAGAACACTTTTAGCAAGTCCTTTAGTTGCAGCCGCCGCTGCCGTAACGGGGAAAGTCACGGATCCTAGGGAGCTAATGGAGAAGGAAATGGCTTAATATTTTACCCTAGAAGTATAAATTCATAGCTAAACAAATATCTAAAGTCTAGCTTCTAAAATCTAACATCTATTTATGGCATACGATAAATTTACTACACTTACATCAACAGCAGTACCTCTACCAATCGAGAATGTGGATACCGATCAAATAATACCTGCGCGTTTCCTAAAAGCCACCGAACGAGAAGGCTTTGGCGATAATTTATTTCGTGATTGGCGGTACAATCAAGATAATAGTCCAAAAGAAGATTTTGTTCTGAACAATCCTAAGTATTCAGGTAAAATTCTGGTAGGTGGAAAAAACTTTGGGTCTGGCTCTTCACGGGAGCACGCAGCTTGGGCTGTTTATGACTATGGATTCCGAGTTGTAGTCTCTAGTTTTTTTGCAGATATTTTTAGAGGCAATTGTTTAAATATAGGGGTACTCCCGGTCCAAGTGAGTGCAGACTTTCTTGGGAAAATATTTAATGCCGTAGAAAAGAATCCACGTACCGAATTGAAGGTCGATCTTCCAGAGCAGAAAATCACACTGCTTTCAACGGGTGATAATGAATCTTTCGACATCAACGACTACAAGAAAAATAACATGACCAATGGTTTTGATGATATCGATTACCTGTTGAACATCAAAAAAGATATACAGGAATTCGCAAAAACGAGACCTTTTTAAACCTTTCCCAACCATAGAAAAGGTAAGGTTTATAGCAGTATTTTCTTGGGGAATAAAATAATCAACCCACGGCGAATTAATTCTGCAAAAGAAAGTTCATCAGACATGAAAAAACGACATTTGGAAATAATGGATACCACCCTACGGGATGGCGAACA
>CAZUIE010000065.1:4026-17017 GCA_964620945.1 uncultured Maribacter sp. | reverse complement strand
ACATGAAAAAACGACATTTGGAAATAATGGATACCACCCTACGGGATGGCGAACAGACCTCAGGTGTATCCTTTTCGGCTTCCGAGAAGTTAACTCTAGCCAAACTATTGTTGGAGGAACTAAACGTAGACCGTATTGAAGTTGCCTCTGCACGTGTATCCGATGGCGAACTGCAAGCGGTACAGCAGATTACGAAATGGGCACGTGAAAAAGACTATTTAGACAGAATAGAAGTTTTAACTTTTGCAGATGGTGGTGTTTCCTTACATTGGATGAAAAAAGCTGGTGCCAAATCTCAAAACCTTTTGACAAAAGGCTCGCTAAACCATTTACAGCACCAACTCAAAAAAACACCAGAACAGCATTTTTCAGAAATCGCTATCGTATTTGAGGAGGCCCAAAAATTAGGCATCGTCAATAACGTTTATTTAGAGGACTGGAGCAATGGTATGCGTAACTCCAAAGAATATGTGTTTCAATTCTTAGATTTTTTGACTACACAACCTGTAAAACGAATTCTATTGCCTGACACGCTTGGTATTCTAACCCATACCGAAACGGCCGACTATATTTCTCAAATTACCAAACGCTATCCTGAACAACATTTTGATTTTCATGGACATAATGACTATGACCTTGGTGTTGCGAACGTAATGGAGGCCGTAAAGGCTGGTTGTCATGGATTACATCTAACCGTAAACGGAATGGGAGAACGGGCAGGAAATGCTCCTATGGCCAGCGCTGTTGCCGTTATTAAAGATTTTTTGCCAGATGTTGAAATTGGTATAAACGAATCTTCCTTATTCAAAGTAAGCAAATTAGTATCCGCTTTTACAGGATTAAGTATTCCTGCAAACAAACCCATTGTTGGCGACAATGTATTTACCCAAACCGCTGGCATCCATGCAGATGGGGATAGTAAAAATAATCTATACTTTAGTAATTTAATGCCTGAGCGTTTTGGCAGAAAACGGAAATATGCCTTAGGAAAAATGTCTGGAAAGGCAAATATCCAGAAAAATTTACAGGAATTAGGACTCACCTTAAATGACGAGGAACTTAAAAAGGTAACCCAACGTATCATTGAACTAGGAGATAAAAAGGAACGGGTAACCAAAGACGATTTACCTTTCATAATTTCGGATGTATTGGATACAGATACCTATTACCAAAAGGTATTTGTAAAATCTTATGTACTCACACACGCAAAAGGATTAATGCCGTCCACAACCCTAGCTATGGAAATCGAAGGAGAATCCTTTGAGGCCAATGCACAGGGAGATGGGCAATATGATGCCTTTATGAATGCCCTAAAAAAGATATATGCCATTAAAAAGATTGCATTACCCAAATTGGTAGATTACGCAGTCCGAATCCCGCCTGGCAGTACCTCAGATGCGCTTTGTGAAACCGTGATTACATGGGAATACAAAGGAAAAGAATTTACCTCTAGGGGATTGGATTCGGATCAAACGGTATCCGCGATTAAAGCAACTGAAAAAATGTTGAATATGATAACCCCTGGAACTAAAGGGATAACAAAGAATAAGAAAGAAATTATTAATATAGCGTAAAGTCTAAAACGTATAGCTTACAGCTTTTTCGTAAAATTGAAAGAAGAGTTAAAAAGATTTCAGCCTTAACGGTAATGAAAATAAAATAGTAACACTCATGAAATTAAACATAGCCCTATTGGCCGGAGACGGGATTGGCCCAGAAGTAATCGATCAAGCCGTTAAAGTATGTGATGCCATAGCAAAAAAATATAAACACGATATCACTTGGAAACCAGCTTTGACGGGTGCTGCGGCCATAGATGCTGTTGGAGAGCCCTATCCAGACGAAACACACGAAATATGTTCCAATGCGGATGCCGTACTTTTTGGGGCCATTGGCCATCCTAGATTTGACAATGACCCCTCCGCAAAAGTACGACCTGAACAAGGTTTGTTAAAAATGAGACAGAAACTCGGTCTTTTTGCCAACGTGCGACCTACGTTTACCTTTCCCTCCCTAATTGATAAATCGCCCTTAAAGCGTGACCGTATCGAAGGAACCGACCTGATTATCTTAAGAGAACTTACCGGTGGTGTTTACTTTGGGGAACGCGGCAGAAAGGACAACGGCGAAACCGCTTTCGATACCATGACCTACCAACGATTTGAGATTGAACGTTTAGCAAAAAAAGGTTTTGAAATGGCTATAAAACGTTCTAAAAAATTATGCTGTGTAGACAAAGCGAATGTCTTGGAATCCTCTAGATTATGGCGCGAAACAGTGCAGCGTATGGAAAAAGACTACCCCGAAGTAGAAGTTACCTATGAGTTTGTGGACGCCGTTGCCATGCGATTAATTCAATGGCCTAAAGGTTATGACGTTATTATCACTGCAAATCTTTTTGGAGATATATTAACGGATGAAGCTTCGGTAATTTCAGGATCCATGGGATTGATGCCATCTTCATCAGTAGGTAATAAGGTATCACTTTACGAACCCATACATGGTTCCTACCCACAAGCTGCAGGCAAGGATATTGCTAATCCGCTAGCAACGGTTTTGTCCGCTGCCATGCTTTTTGAGGATATGAATTTGACAGACGAAGCTAAGGCTATTCGTGATGTGGTCAATAAATCATTGGCTGAGAGTATTGTCACGGAAGACCTTTCCGAAGGTAAAAAAGCATACAAAACAAGTGAAGTTGGCGATTGGTTGGCGAAGCATATTTAGCGTATATCACTATGCTTGAAATTAGGAGTATCAAATAAAAAATAATAACGATATTAATCCTTTGCGGCCTTACTTATCATAGACTCCTTCCTTTTGATGTATTTTCACTTTGATGTAGAGGCTACTATTTTTGAGTAAACCAATATAAATATATAATGAAACCCATCGAAATATCCGCCTTGGTATTCATAATGGTACTTTTCTTTACCTGCGGTACTCAGCATAAGATGAATAGTTCTCAAAGCTACTTAGTGAAAGACGTAATGCTAAAAACAGAATTAGGAGAAATCGTTATACGATTATCGGATTCCACGCCCAAACATCGAGACAATTTTCTAAAGCTAGTAAATAACGGTTTTTATGATGGTATTGCCTTTCACCGGGTTATCCAAAATTTCTTGATACAGACCGGCAATCCAGAAACAAGAACTACACCTTCTAGGGTTCCAGAAATTGAGTACACAATTCCATCTGAGATACATCCAAGCCTTTTTCATAAACGTGGTGCTATAAATGCCGCTAGAATGGGGGATAATTATAATCCAAACCAAGCGTCAAGCGGCACACAATTTACTATTATCCAGGGTAAAACATACACCGATAGTACATTGGCCATAGCAGAACAACGGATAAATAATTGGCTTGCCTATAATAAGGTAATCAATGACCCAAATCATAAATCGGATTTTGAAACGTATACCAACATACTTAAGGAAATAGACGCTTTGCATGCCTCGGAGAACAAAGAAGATATGACACGAAGAGCTATTTTGAAACGTTCTTCACAAGAGATGAAAACCAAGCTAGATTCTTTAACTGAAGAAATGAAAACCACTATGACACCCTATGTGTATCCAGAGGTACATCGTACTAGTTATAAAACCACTGGCGGTGCTGCTCATTTAGACCAGAACTACGTTGTCTTTGGAGCGGTAATCAAAGGGATGGATATCGTTGACCGCATCGCAGTGGTACCAACAGATAGTTTGGATACACCTCTTACCGATGTTCGAATCTTGTCAGCGACCTTAGTTGAAAGAAAATAATAAATCGCGGTAAGAAATAAAGGATAGTAACTATAGAATTAGGTCTCCAATGCGCAAAAACCAATACCAAGTATACGTTATTGAATTGTCCAAACGTGTATATACCGAGAACAAAAAATTTAGAGAAGCAAATCCTCAATTTAATGGTATATTGGAATGCTTATACGTGGGCATGACCAGTAAAACACCTGCGGAACGTTTTAAACAGCACAAATCAGGGTATATAAGTAAAAAGGGGTATAAAATTTCGGCAAAAATTGTTGAAAAATATGGTCTCTACCTAAGAGGTAGTTTATATAATCATATTTTGCCCATGGCCACTAGAGCAGAAGCATTAAAAATGGAAGAAACCTTAGCATTGGAATTACGAAGAAAAAAATATGCGGTTTGGTTCAATTGAACCAAACCGCATCATCTATTATCGTAAGATTTCTATTTACTCAAATACATCTTACGCCTTGCATATAAGTTATAAAAATCATCATCCTTTAAACTATCAATAAAAAGAATGCTTTCCCCGGTACTCTTCATTTCCGGACCTAAATTTTTATTTACATTTGGAAATTTATTGAACGAAAAAACTGGTTGTTTAATCGCAAATCCTTCCAATTTTGGATTGAAATTAAAATCCTTTACCTTTTTCTCTCCTAGCATTACCTTCGTAGCATAGTTTACGTAAGGTTCTTTATATGCCTTAGCGATAAAAGGAACCGTACGTGAGGCCCTTGGGTTCGCTTCTATGATATATACCATATCATCTTTTATCGCGAACTGGATGTTGATAAGTCCAACAGTATTCAGTGCTAAAGCAATTTTCTTTGTATGATCTTTAATCTGCTGCATCACAAATTCACCTAAATTAAAGGGAGGTAAGGTAGCATTTGAATCTCCAGAATGAATCCCACAAGGCTCTATATGCTCCATAATACCAATGATGTAGACATCTTTACCATCGCAGATGGCATCTGCCTCGGCTTCTATGGCACCATCTAAATAATGGTCCAATAGTAGTTTGTTATTGGGTATTTTATGAAGTAAATCTACCACATGCTCTTCTAGCTCTTGTTTGTTTATTACGATTTTCATCCCCTGACCACCTAAAACATAGGAGGGTCTTACCAGTAAGGGAAAATCTAACTTATCGGCAAGATCTAGTGCTTCGTCAGCAGTTTCGGCCACCCCAAATTCTGGAAACGGAATATTATTTTCCTGTAGTAATTTTGAAAAACTTCCCCTGTCTTCGGCAAGGTCCAAAGATTCAAAACTGGTTCCAATGATTTTAACCCCGTACTTGGATAGTTTTTCTGCCAATTTTAAAGCCGTTTGCCCACCTAGTTGAACAATGACCCCTTCTGGTTTCTCATGACGTATAATGTCATAAATATGTTCCCAAAATACCGGTTCAAAATATAACTTGTCCGCCGTATCAAAATCGGTAGAAACCGTTTCCGGGTTACAATTAATCATAATGGTCTCATAACCACATTCGGCAGCGGCCAAAACTCCATGTACGCAACAATAATCAAACTCAATCCCTTGTCCAATTCGGTTAGGGCCCGAACCTAAAACTACTATCTTTTTCTTATCGGTAACAATACTGTCGTTTTCGACGTAACGAGTACCGTCTGGTTTCTCAATTTCTGCTTCAAAAGTAGAGTAGTAATATGGCGTAATCGCCTTAAACTCGGCAGCACATGTATCTACCAATTTATATACCCTGTTAATGTTAAGCTCTGTTCGTTTAGTATATACTTCACTCTCGTAACAATCCAACATATGTGCAATTTGCCTATCGGCAAACCCTTTTTGCTTGGCTTCCAACAGCAATTCCTTGGAGAGTGATGCTATGGTAAATTTTGATATTTCCTTTTCTAATTGATATAGTTCTTCATACTGTTTTAGGAACCACATATCAATTTTCGTGATATCATGTATTCTGCTTAACGGTATACCCATTTGGATAGCATCATAAATTACAAATACCCTGTCCCAACTCGGTATCGTTAACTTACTTATAATTTGGTCGTAATCTTTATATCCTTTACCGTCCGCTCCTAGACCATTCCTTTTTATCTCTAAGGATTGTGTGGCTTTATGCAGTGCTTCTTGAAAGGAACGTCCTATACCCATAACCTCACCTACAGATTTCATTTGCAAGCCCAATGTTCTATCGGATCCTTCAAATTTGTCGAAATTCCAACGGGGAATTTTAACGATTACATAATCCAATGTTGGTTCAAATAATGCCGAAGTTGATTTGGTAATCTGATTTTCTAACTCGTCCAAAGTATACCCTATTGCTAGCTTAGTGGCAACTTTCGCTATTGGATATCCCGTCGCTTTTGAGGCCAAAGCCGAAGACCTAGAGACCCTTGGATTGATTTCAATTGCTATGATATCTTCTTTTTCGTCTGGACTAACCGCAAACTGTACATTACAACCCCCTTCAAAATCACCTATACTGCGCATCATATGAATTGCCATATCCCGCATTTTCTGGTAGGTTCTATCCGACAAGGTCATTGCCGGTGCTACCGTTATGGAATCACCCGTATGGATTCCCATGGGGTCCATGTTTTCAATAGCACAAATAATAACCACATTATCATTCTTATCCCGTAACAGCTCTAACTCATATTCTTTCCAGCCCATAAGCGCTTTATCGATCATTACTTCATGTATGGGCGAAATTTCCAATCCATAGCTTAGCAACTCATCAAAATCCTCTGCCTTATAAACTATTGCGGCTCCTGCCCCACCCAACGTGTAAGAGGCTCGGATGACTAAGGGGAAACCAAATTGTTGTGCTATTTCTTTACCCTTTAGAAAAGAGGTAGCTGTTGCCTGAGGTGCCATGCCAACACCAATTTTGAGCATTAGTTCCCTAAATTGTTCACGATCTTCCGTTACATTTATTGCATCGATATCTACCCCGATCAGCTCTACTCCAAAATCTTCCCAGATTCCTTTTTTATCTGCTTCTATACATAAGTTCAAAGCTGTTTGACCTCCCATGGTGGGCAATACTGCGTCAATTTGTGGATGTTCTTTTAATATCTCTATAATAGACTTGGTTGTCAATGGTTTTAGGTACACATGGTCTGCCATCGAGGGATCTGTCATTATAGTAGCCGGATTACTATTAATCAATATCGTTTCGATACCATCCTCACGTAACGAACGTAAAGATTGAGAGCCAGCATAGTCAAATTCACAAGCCTGACCTATGATAATAGGGCCAGAACCAATTATCAGTATTGAGTTTAAATCTTTTCTTTTCGGCATGTTCTAGATTCCTTTTTTAATGTATTAAAATATTAAGTCGATTAAGCACAAAAAAAAGGTGCCACTTTAAAAAAGTAACACCTTATTTATTATTAAAAAAAATAAATCATTTATTTCTTATGTCTTGGCTCAGAGGAAACGGTTAACTTCTTTCTTCCTTTAGCTCTTCTTCTTGCTAAAACTTTTCTTCCATTAACGGAAGCCATGCGCTCTCTAAACCCATGTTTATTTTTTCTTTTCCTCTTTGACGGCTGATATGTTCTTTTCTGTCCGGGCATTGCTTAAAACCTTTTCTATGTTTGATGTTGTACAGAACTACCTGTAAAACTGGGCGCAAATATACAAAGACTTTTTTCTTTAACAAGCCTTATCAAAAAAATATTTTTAGAATTCTTTACAGCCCAAAACCTAGGTTTTACCTAATTTTGCAAAGCTGAAATTTTGCTTTTAAAACACAGTCATAAAATCCAAGAATGCCAGCTGTAAAGTAAACAAACCCATCAAAGCACATATCCATGTTCAACAAAAATATTAAGCTAATAATTGCAGGGCTAATAATTGCTTATGCAATTTATCAATTTATCGAAGGAGAAATAGGGAATGGTATTTTCTTACTTCTTTTATCCTCTATCTTTATTTTTCTATACCTTAGGAATGAAATTATCCTTTTGGCATTTCTACGAATGCGAAAACAGGATTTGACAGGAACCGAGAACTGGTTAAAGAAAATAAAAAACCCAGAAGGTGCCTTAACAACCAAACAACAAGGCTACTACAACTACCTACATGGTATCATATTCTCTCAAACAAATCTTACTAAGGCTGAAAAATACTTTAAGAAGGCATTAAAACTCGGTTTAACTATGGACTACGATTTAGCAATGGCAAAACTAAGTTTAGCGGGTATTTCCATGCAAAAGAGACGTAAAAGAGAGGCCACTACTTTATTAAAAGAGGCTAAAAAGCTAGACAAGAACAATATGCTTACAGAGCAGATTCGAATGATGCAGCAACAAATGAAAAAGATTTAAATTCCAAAAAAAGCTTAAAAAGCATTAGAAAAGTGCGTTAAAACATATTGAAATAAAAATCCCGAATATAGTATTGCTAAAACACTCTATTTGGGATTTTAAATTATTAGGGAGGGGGCCAAAAATGATACTTTCTTACTTGGCCTCCATATAAAAACCTTTGTTGGGAATTTCTATGGTGTACTTTTTCCTAGAACTGTTGTTTAAATGAGGCTCACGCAACCAAGGATTGTGTCTTTTTAGTATTTTATAGCTAATCTCATATTCTTTTGCAAAATCCGCGAAGCTTGCAATAGGCTCATCGATTTCTACCGTAAAGGATGGAGCTGCACTGTACATGTCTTCCTTATCTAAATGGAACCCGTATTTCTCCGGATTGGATAGAATTTCTTTGATTGCCATAATCCTAAACACGTACCTACCCGTTTCCTGACCTAAAAGTAAGTCATAGTAGTTATCCACTTTTTGGATTCTCATATATTTATTAATTCCTCCTGGACCAGCATTATATGCAGCGGCAGTAAGTGTCCAGCTACCATACTTATCTTTCCATTTGTTCAAATAACTACACGCAACCTCAGTAGATTTTTCCAAGTGATAGCGTTCATCCACATTGGAATTGACCTCTAAACCGTATTCTCTTCCAGTTTCACGCATAATCTGCCAAAATCCTGTGGCGCCTGCTGGTGAAACCACGTTTGTTAATCCACTTTCTGCAACGGCCAAGTATTTAAAATCATCGGGAATACCATTCTTAGCCAAAATAGGCTCTATAATAGGAAAGTATTTATTTGCTCTTTTCATAAGCAAAAGTGCGTTTGATTGCCAATATGTATTCACCAAAAACTCCCGATCTACCCGTTCCATAATTTCTGGATCATGTTGCGGAACCACTTCTCCCGCAAAATTTAAATCCTCAGGAATATCTATCGATGAGATACGGTATTCGTTCGCTACATTTATTTCAATACTATCGTTAGCTACAGCACTATTGACCCTATCCCTAACACCATCAGAATTTACTGCAAAAATCAACGAGCCTACCACGAAAAGTACGCCCAAAAGCATAAGAATATTTTTTAAAACTTTCATACCTATTAATTTAGTTACTATCAAAGGTATTAATAGAACTGTCTTAATCCAAAATAATTGTGGGAAGGTGCTTGTTAAACCACTTTGCCCTATGTATAATAATAGTATGACTACCATTTGGGACGATGATACATTGCTTTATGTTCGCTATAGGAAAAACAGCATCCTTAGCACCTTGTATATGAATTACATGTTGTGAAGGAATTGCTTGACTCCAGTTTACCATTTCGTGTATGCACCAATCAATATAAAATTTATCTCGAATGGATAAATACTTTTCATAGAGGGCCAATCTTTTGGTAACCGTCTCCCCAAACGCGTATTTTGCCAAAAGTTCTACGTTGTTCACCAAACCGGTTGGAAGCAATCTGTGAATGCTCGTATAGCGTGCAAACAGCATCCTTTTGGGAAGTTCATTTTTACTTTTTACACTAGACACGATAATTACTTTTCGTACTGCTATAATTTTGGCCATTTCCTGCACCAAAATACCACCAAAGGAAACCCCCAAAAGAACAGGATTTTGATGAGTAATCAACGTACACATTTTCTCTGCATAGGAAATAATATTCATGCCTTTTTCAGGTAAGGCCCAATCCAGATAATGGATTTTAAACTGGTCTTCAGGTAATTTAATATATTCAAAAATGGAACTGTTAGCTGCCATTCCGGGCATAAAGTACACATGAACTATTGCTTTTGACATAATTATCAAACTATATAAAAACTAGGAAATTAGCCATTTTTTTAGTAATTTTACACCTCGGTCAGTGTTTATACACTTATTTAGCAAATAGACCACATAAACATCACAGATTTATTTAATAGAAGATTACGATTTGAGAACATCGTAATTTTTTTGTCTTGAACCAATACTAAAATCAACTATATGAACGATGTACTAATTAAGGACAATGCCTTTCTGCGCCAGTTTGAAACGAGTTTGGACGGCCATTTAGCTAAAATCGAGTATTCATCTCAAGAAAGAAAGGTTTTTTTAACCAAGATTGTAGTACCGGAAGAAATCACTAAAGAAGGTTTCAATGAAAGTTTCATTAAAGCGGTACTTCATCACTTACAAGAGAAGAATTTAAGAGTGGTTCCCACGAGTCCTCAAATTGCAGGTTTTCTCCGCAGAAACAGACAGTACAAAGAAATGTTGCCTATAGGTATCAGAATCTAATAAAAAAACCTCTCTATCGAGAGGTTTTTTTATGCCTTTACTTCAGCGTGCAAAACGTTACTAAATTTCATCGTTACCAAACCATCATCTGCTATATCGGATAATATAACTTCGTGTATGGTGTTTACCAAGTTCGGATTCCATGGCGTTTTTATTTTAACGTAGTTCTCGGTAAACCCATGTATGTATCCTTGTTTATTTTCGCCTTCAAAGAGCACAGGTAATGTCTTCCCAAGCTGACTTTCATAGAAAGCTCTTCGCTTTTTAACCGATAATCCTCTAAGCATTTTACTTCTTTTGTTACGCACAGCCTTGGGAACTACCCCAGACATTTTAGCTGCTTCCGTATTATCCCTTTCGGAATAGGTAAACACATGTAGATAGGATATATCCAGTTCGTTTAAAAAATGATAGGTTTCCAAGAAATGTTCTTCTGTCTCACCAGGAAATCCAACAATAACGTCTACCCCGATACAACAATTTGGCATTACGTTTTTTATTCTCGCTACACGGTCTGTATACAATGCAGTCATATACCTTCTTTTCATTAGCTTTAAAAGTGTATCGCTTCCGCTTTGTAGTGGAATATGAAAATGGGGTACAAATGAATTACTTTTCGCTACAAAATCTATTGTTTCATTCTTTAAAAGATTCGGTTCTATAGAAGAAATACGCAGCCTATGAATCCCATGAACGGTATCCAATGCCTTTATTAAATCCAAAAAGGTATGCTCGTGTTTTTTATTACCAAATTCCCCTTTACCGTAATCCCCAATATTAACACCGGTAAGTACGATTTCCTTAATACCTTGTGCAGAAATTCCAGCAGCGTTTCTAAGCACATTATCCAGCGTATCACTCCTAGAAATCCCTCTAGCCAAAGGGATAGTACAATAGGTGCATTTATAATCACACCCATCCTGCACTTTTAGAAAGGCCCTTGTACGGTCTCCAATCGCGTAGCTGCCTACATAGAAATCCGCCTCTTCAATTTCGCAGGAATGCACTTCACCAAAATCGTTTTTGGAATGATCATTAATGTAATCCCTAATTTTAAACTTTTCAGTAGCGCCCAACACCAAATCTACACCATCTACAGCTGCTAATTCTTCCGGTTTTAGCTGTGCATAACAGCCCACAGCGGCAATAAAAGCTTTTGGATTCCCTTTTTGAGCCTGTTTTACAATCGTTTTAAATTTCTTATCGGCGTTATCCGTAACCGAACAGGTATTTATGACATACATATCCGCCGATTCCGAAAAATCTACACGGTCAAAACCTTCATCGACAAAGCCTCGGGCAATGGTAGATGTTTCCGAAAAATTGAGCTTGCAGCCCAAGGTATAAAATGCTACTTTTTTTTTCATGATATTGTACTCGATAAATGCAAAGATAAGGGTTCGGACAAACGGCTAGAAATTTAAGGTTGAAGATTCGGCGTTCAAGGTTTGTAATATTAATTAAACGGATTCGCTAGACTACCACTATCGCTTTTTGATTTTAACTTTTTTATCTAACTATCCTATTCTAATAATTTCGCCACTTTTTTGTAACCTCAAAGACGTGATTCAATATATCTGCCTCAATAGTATCAAACGCTACACCTCTTCTTGCCATCATTACTTCGGCAGCTTCAAAAGCCTTTTGGGGCATATAAGTTGAAAATCCCGAAGCCCCGCCCCAACTAAAACTTGGAATAAAATTTCTTGGGAATCCGGGTGTATATACATTTACGTTTACACCTATTACGGTACCGGTATTCAACATTGTGTTGATAGCCGTTTTACTATGGTCGCCCATCATTAATCCACAGAATTGTAAACCAGTTTGTTCAAACTTTTCGGTAGCATAATTCCAAATACGTACTTTGGCATAATTATTCTTTAGGTTCGAATTATTGGAATCAGCTCCAATATTGCACCATTCACCTAAAACGGCATTACCTAAATATCCTTCATGCCCCTTGCTGGTATAACCAAAAATAACTGAATTACTTACCTCTCCACAAACTTTAGAATGGGGGCCTATAGTGGTAGGTCCGTAAAGCTTTCCACCCATTTTTACAACAGCATTATCGCACAATGCGAGTCCACCACGAATGAGACTACCTTCCCAAATCTCAGCATTTTTTCCAATATAAATTGGTCCATCCGTTGCATTAAGTATACTGAACTCCACTTTTGCACCTTCTTCCAAGAAAATGCGTTCTGGCTGTATAAGCCGGTTAGTTTCAGATATGGGCTGACTAACCCTACCACTCGTCAAAAAATGGAAATCAGCCTCCAAAGCCTCTCCATTTTTAGAGAAGATGTCCCATGTGAACTGAATATGAAGCGGATTGTGTTCCAATGAAATACGTTTAAAAAACGAAGTGTCACTATAATCCTCTACACGTGCTGATCGGTACGCCACCAATCTATCGTTATACATTAAAGCTTCTCCAAAACGTAACGCTTCCAAGGCTTTCAAAAGTTTTACATCAGGCAGAAATGAACCGTTAATACAAATATTATCGGCACCAGCAACTAAAGGATATTTAACGGATAGATAGTCTTGCGTATCATAGGAAACAGTAGTTTTAAGATATGCCTCCCATTTTTCCCTAATCGTTAGTATACCCAACCTAA
>CAZUIE010000065.1:1532-3926 GCA_964620945.1 uncultured Maribacter sp. | reverse complement strand
GTAGTTTTAAGATATGCCTCCCATTTTTCCCTAATCGTTAGTATACCCAACCTAATTTCGCCAACAGGCCTTGTAAACGTAAAGGGCAAAAAGTTATCCCTTTCAGAACCATCAAAAAGAACATAATTCATAAAACCTAGTGTTTCGGCAAAATTAAGTAAACCAAGCGTAGTATTAAGATAGTATAGACAAGATGGTCAAATTATGGCTATAATAGAAAAACGCCCTAGATATAAATATCAAGGGCGCTTTTTTACGATGAAAGTTACTTTTATTTCTCTTCTTCTTTTGCTTCCTCAGTAGCTTCTGGCGCAGATTTAGCAAATTTCTTGTACTTGTTCTTAAACTTATCAATACGTCCTGCCGTATCCAAAAATTTCGCTTTTCCTGTATAGAAAGGATGCGATGTTCTTGAAATTTCCAATTTTACTAATGGGTACTCAACACCATCTACCTCTAAGGTTTCTTTGGTGTCTGCCGTAGATTTTGTTAAAAATACTTCCTCATTGGACATATCTTTAAACGCAACTAATCTATAATTTTCTGGGTGTATTCCTTTTTGCATGATACTAAACATTTTACACTCCCATTCCGACGGGAGCTTGTTTTGAGTTTGCAAATTTACTTAAATTCTATAAATTGACAATCGATTATGTTAAAAATAAAATGAAAATAATTTGTACCTTCCCTTGTAACATTTATCATGATAATGCTACCTATAAAACAATCAACCTCTAAACTTTAAATATTATGGAAGAAAATCAACCAAAAACAGGAAAATTTGCCCTAACCTACGGACTCATTTTAGGAGGGGTTAGTGTGATTTTTGCATTCATGCTCTATACCATGGACATGCACTATCAAGGTGGAACTGCAGTTATGCTAATTAGCGTTGGCTTAATGCTTGCCGCAGTCATCATTGGAATGATTCAATTTAAAAAAGCCAACAATGGTTTTATGTCCTTTGGACAAGCCTTAAAGGTTGGCGTGGGTATTTGCTTAATAAGTGGCATCATTGGTGTTATCTTCAATCAAATCCTTTCTAACGTAATTGATCCGGATATGATGACAAAAGCTATGGAGTATCAAAGAAATCAGCTATTGGAAAGCACAGCGCTTACCACCCAACAGATTGATCAACAAATGGAAATGGGACAAAAATTTTCAACACCTGGTATGCAGGTTTTGTTTGGCCTCATTTTTAGTGTTGTACTAGGTTTCATAGTTTCACTCGTTCCTTCTTTGGTTCTAAAAAAACAAGAAGTTCTAGACTAAGTTTGTATTTTTGAAGGGAATTTTTGAAGCAACCAATGCAACTATCCATTGTTATTCCCTTACTTAATGAAGAAGAGTCGCTAAAAGAGCTATATGCTTGGATTGTATCCGTGATGCAATCCAAGCATTTTTCTTATGAAATTTTATTCGTAGATGACGGCAGTACAGATAACTCATGGAAACTAATAACAGCACTTTCCATTGAAGACAGTAATGTGAAAGGAATCCGATTTCCACGTAATTTTGGAAAATCACAAGCATTACATGCCGGGTTTAATGCAGCTAATGGAGATGTTATTATTACAATGGATGCTGACCTGCAAGACAATCCCGAAGAAATACCGGAATTGTATGATTTAATTCAAAATGAGGGATATGACCTTGTTTCTGGTTGGAAGAAAAAACGGTACGACTCCATTCTCTTTAAAAATTTACCTTCCAAACTGTTCAATTGGGCAGCACGAAAAACATCCGGAGTACAACTGCATGATTTTAATTGTGGCTTAAAAGCTTATGATCGCTCAGTTATAAAGACGATTGAAGTATCTGGAGAAATGCATCGGTATATTCCGGTATTAGCAAAAAATGCCGGTTTTTCCAAGATTGGAGAAAAAGTAGTAAAACATCAATCCAGAAAATACGGGAGAACAAAATTTGGGATGGAGCGATTTATCAATGGATTTTTAGATTTAATAACCATATGGTTTGTTTCTAAATTTGGCAAACGACCTATGCACTTGTTCGGAGCCCTAGGTGTCCTAATGTTTATTATCGGTTTTAGTTTTGCCATTTACTTGGGTGTGGACAAGCTGTTCATTAATCCTTTTGGAAGATTGATAACGAACAGACCACAGTTTTATATCGCCTTAACGTCTATGGTTATTGGAACACAACTATTTTTAGCTGGATTTTTAGGTGAAATTATGATTCGCTCAAAGAAAACGGAAAACAGGTATGCCATTTCCGATAAGATTGGGCTTTAAAACAGCATAGCAACTATAATTCTTCGTAGATTTAAAAGAAAAATAAAATAAGAGATTACATGAATAACTTCCTTGATACTGCCAAGAGCTGGATGACAGATTTTTTTGACCCAGCAGTAAAAAAAGAAATTCAACA
>CAZUIE010000065.1:0-1432 GCA_964620945.1 uncultured Maribacter sp. | reverse complement strand
TTTTCTGAATTACGCACTACACCAGAGCTTTCTTTCGCTGTACGACATCTCAATTGCCATGCGGGAATAGTACTTACAGCATCACATAACCCGCCAGAGTATAACGGGTATAAAGTATATTGGACAGATGGTGGACAAATAGTACCACCACAAGATGAAGAAATTATTGCCGAAATTAATGCCCTACCCTTTGAGGATATAAAATTTGAAGCCAACGATAAGCTAATCGAAGTTATAGACAAAGAAGTTGATGAAGCTTTTATGGAAGCCTGTGTAGCTAATGGGAATTTTGATGCAGAGGGCAAAGATGATTTCAAAATTGTGTTTACATCCTTACATGGCACATCGATAACGGCCATTCCGGAAGTGTTGAAACGTGCAGGCTATAAAAATGTAACGGTCATTGCCGAACAGGCAGAGCCAGATGGTAATTTTCCTACCGTAAAATCGCCTAACCCGGAAGAATCGGAAGCCCTATCAATTGCAGTTGCAAAAGCAGAAGAGATTGGTGCGGACATGGTGGTAGGAACCGATCCCGATAGTGACCGTTTAGGTATTGCGGTCCGGAATTTAGATGGTGAAATGGAAATTGTAAATGGAAATCAAGCCATGGTACTCATGACCAAGTTTCTTTTAGAGCAAAGAAAACAAAAAGGTTTTAAGGGTAATGAATTTATAGCTACTACAATTGTATCTACACCAATGATGGAAGCCATGGCAAAAGCCTATGGTGTGGAATTTAAAACGGCATTAACCGGATTTAAATGGATCGGTAAGATGATCAAGGATTTCCCTGACTCCGATTTCATAGGTGGTGGCGAAGAAAGCTTCGGTTACATGGTAGGTGATTTTGTTCGTGATAAAGATGCGGTTACTTCTACCCTTCTCGCTTGTGAAATTGCCTCCCAGGCAAAAGCGAACGGGAGTTCTTTTTACAAAGATTTAATTGATTGCTATGTGGCCTATGGTTTCTATAAAGAGCATCTGGTTTCCATAACCAAAAAAGGAATTAGCGGTGCGGAAGAAATTAAGCAAATGCTGAAAGATTTTAAGGAAAATCCAGTAGCATCCGTTGCAGGTTCCAAGGTAAAATGGATTGAAGACTATAACACCGCTACCGCAAAAAATGTACTCACCGGTGAAGAAAAGATTATAAACATTCCTAAATCAAATGTTTTAATCTACGAAACCGAAGACGGGACGCGCGTTGCTGCCAGACCTAGTGGAACAGAGCCTAAAGTAAAGTTTTATATTAGTACGAACACCACGTTGGACAAGGCTTCGGACTATAATAAAGTAGCGACCCAATTAGATGCTAAAATACAAAGCATTCTCAGTGAGCTTAAATTAGGCTAATGGATTATTTTAAGAAGATTCTTCGTTTTGCGAAGCCTTACCGGAAATATGGTTATTTAAATATTTTCTTTAATGT
>CAZUIE010000064.1:14504-18746 GCA_964620945.1 uncultured Maribacter sp. | reverse complement strand
CCAAATCTTGGATTACTATTTTGATCGAATTGGTGGACGTTTATTTTAAAAGCGCCCGAGCAGGCAGTAGACCACGGACCTGGCACCAACACGTGGTGCCGTATGAAGATGATTGGGCGGTACGCCGGGAGGGCAACAAACGCATCACTTCAAAACACAGGAAACAATCCACCGCTATTAACAAAGCCAAAACCATTGCTCGAAAGCACCAAGCCGATGTCATTATCCATCGAGAAGACGGGACCATCCGTGACCGTATTGGATATGATTAAAAAAGGTTCAGAAATTGTACCCCGATTTCGATTGTAGTCAACCTATCTAAGGAATACAGTTACCGTAACCACCTATCCGAATTCCAATAAAACATACGTTTCTGCCCTTGTACCGAAACCGAAATAGGTCTCGCTTTCAACGGTCATACTCAAACGAGATCCAATCCGCATGCCCAATATACTGTAATTCGTCCTCGGGGTTTTTAAATACCAGATACAGCGTGCCGTTATCCTTGGTAGGTTGTACGGGTATTTGATAGTACGTTGTGGTTTGTTCCCCAAAATGACCTAGCACTTGTTTCCCAATAATGGGTCCGTCAAGTGCTCCTTGATGTATTTCCAAGATTCCTTGGTAGTTATAGTCGCCACCATAAAAGGCGGTGAACTTCAATTTGTTGAGGTTTTTAAGGTTGAGGTCGTCAAACCGTAAAAAAGCATTGTGCACCAGTCCCCCTACAATTCTGGCATTGTTGGTGCTCCAGGTGTTTATCCCTTCCTTGATCTCGTTCGCATCTTCCGCCTCTATTTTTTGGCTACGGAATACAAATTGCCCTTGGGTGGTCAACTCGGAAGCCGGTTGGTCCGCATTGCCCTTGTCCCTATACGAAGCCATTAAGACATAGGTGCCTTCGCCTTTTCGCTTCTCGTGTTGGTCAAAACGTAGCGTGCCTGCAAGGGGCAGGGATTTTTCTGAAATGTCCTTGTTTGGTTTTAGAGTGAGGATGTAATCTACTATTTTAGTTACCTCTTCCACATTCAATTGCGGGTGGGCTGCCATGGCACCTTCGCCCCAAACGCCACCGCCTCCCTTTATGATTTTGGAGACCAGGTAGCCGGTATCCGCTTCCCCATAACGTTCAGCGATTTCTGTATAGCTAGGGCCGTTTACTTTTTCGCCCACGGCATGGCAGGCCTTACAGTCGGTTGCGTCTATGAGTTGTTTCCCTTCGGGAATGATGTTGCGTTGGTGGCCAATCGTTGCTTTGACCATATCCTTGCCTTCGGCGATGTAATCAAAGGTGACCTTTACGTCGTTTGGGTCAATGGAATTATCCGTGGTAGATCCATCCTGTGCATCGTTCACTGTTATTGTATAATTAATGGTTTTACCGTCCCAATAAATAGAATCGTTTTCTGGAATGGTGATACGTAATGAAGGGGGGTCATTGCCCACCATGATTTTCGTATTGCTGGTGCTCGTATTTCCTTCGGTATCCGAAACGCGTAGGCGTACATCATAGATACCATCTTCTTCAAAGGTAAATTCGGGATTTTCTTCCGAGGATTGTGCGGTGTCTTCCGTAAAAAACCACGCATAGGTCAAGGTATCGTTGTCATAATCCAGGGATTCGTTACCGGAGAATTTCACGGTCAAGGGTTTGGCACCAACCGTTTTGTCCTGTTTTATTTTGGCTATCGGGGTTCGGTTACCCGGCACATAGGAGATACTGCTTAAACGGGCATCCAAGTTCTGGGAGTTCCATTTTTGTCCATATTCCAGCACATAGAGCTTCCCGTCCGAAGCAAAAATCATATCCATAGGGTGCGAAAATTCGGTGTTGGGCATAAAGGCATCGGCCTTTACATAATCGTAATTTTCGTCCATACTGATCACATATACCCAATCGCGCATCCATTCGTAGACAAATAGTTTTCCTTCAAAATAATCGGGAAAGGCGATTTCTGCATTGGGGTGGTCCGCAGCTCTAAACACTGGTCCCGCCATAGGGTTGATACCGCCATCGCCCAACCAAGGAAATTCCTCGGACCGATAGTAGGTCTGAGGAATCATTGATTTTTGTGCCGGAGGTAGGTTTTGAATGCCCGTATTGTTGGGCGAATCATTGATCAGGTTTTCCGGGTCAAATTTTGGTCCCGAGGTATTTGTGGTGAAATCAAAATCATTATACGCTTCGTTGTAGCCTCGCGTATAGGGCCAGCCCCAGAATCCTGCGGTTCTCGCTTGGTCCCATTCGCCCATACCGCTTGGTCCACGATCTGGATCGGCGGTTCCGGAATCGGGACCTACGTCTCCCCAATATAGATAGCCTGTTTTACTGTCAATGGAATGCCGAAACGGATTTCGATTCCCCATCACATAAATTTCAGGTCTTGTTTTTTCTGTTCCTTTAGGGAATAGATTGCCTTCGGGTATGGAGTAGGTCCCATCTGCTTTCGGGGTAATCCGTAATATTTTACCACGGAGGTCATTCGTATTCGCTGCCGAGCGTTGAGCGTCCCATGCCTTTCTGCCTTCGCGCTCATCCGTAGGGGCAAAACCCGAGGATTCAAAAGGATTTGTATTATCCCCGACAGCGATAAATAAATTACCCTCTGGGCCAAATTCCAAAGCGCCACCACTGTGACAACAATGCCGGTCTGTAGGGATGACCAACAGTATTTTTTCTGAATCTAGGAGAAGTTTGTTATCAACCAAATCAAATCGGGACACGTGCTGTTGGGAGGTATCGCCTGCTTTAGAATAGAAGAGGTAGATCCAATTATTCTTTTCATAGTTAGGGTCTACGGCCAAACCTAGGAGTCCGTCCTCGTTCCCGTAAAACAAGTCCAATTGGGCGATGACCTCCGTTTGTTCCGTAGCAAAATGATAAAGTTTTAAAAGACCCCTACGTTCTACGAACAGGATTCCTTTACCTGGAAGTTCGTCTAGCTCCATAGGTTCGTTAAGGTTAAAATCTAGGATTTTCTTTACAAAACGGTCCTCTGGAGGTACGCGGTCTGTCTTGGCCAATGCATAGTTTAGCTTGCCCGTTCCCATGGTATAGGTGATTCCCCCAAGCAGGTGCTTTAGAAAGGAAGTATCCTCAAAGGCTTCTTTCGTATGTCCCATCTCGGTATAAAAAGCCCTGCCCCCGTCGTATTCATGGTACCAAGAAATAGGATGGTTGTCCCCATTGGTGCCGCCTTCATAACTAGCTTCATTAATTTGGATGAGGACCTTGATATCCGGATTAATATGTTTAAAATTATACCATTCGTCACTTCGTACCCAAACCGAATCCAAATGTTGGGTAGCCGGATGGTCGGTGTCTATTACGTGTAGTTCCGCTTCCTGTATGCTTGGATGGTCATCAAATTGTGCACCTACCAATTTGGTATACCATGGCCAGTCGTATTCTGTATCTGTAGCGGCATGAATGCCCACAAATCCGCCACCTGACTGGATATAACGTTCAAAATCTGCCTGTTGTACATCGTTGAGTACCTCGTTGGTCGTGTTTAGAAAAATGACGGTAGCATAGTTCTGTAAGGAGTCCTCCATGAAATAACGTGGGTCCTCGGTAGCGGTTACGGTAAAGCCATTTTCTTTTCCCAGCTTTTCAATAGCCGTCGTTGCAGATTCGATTACGCCGTGTCTAAAGCCCGTGGTTTTGCTATATACTAAAACAGATTTCTCGCGCTTGGAGCAGGAGACGATAAAAAGCATAGAAAAAATGAGAAGGCATGCGACGCAGGTAATTTTGTAAGGGAAGGAGGTACGAGAGGTGTATGGTATCATATAAGGTAGTACTAGGGATGTCGTATTTGGAATAAAAATATTTATTTTTTTTATGGTTTGGGCGAATCGGGCCGTATATAATTCTACATCTAGTCTAGTATTACTTCGATAAGCGATACTATTTGAAGAACCAAGCATCGGTTTTTGGTACAAAACAGTTACGGAAGCAGCACTTAAAATACAATGAAATAGTGGAAAATAAGAAAGTAGCAACAAAACACAAGTTGAAATCATTTTAAGATGAAAAAATATAAACAACTAGTAATGAATAGGTTAATATGTTTGTAATAAAAATTATATGTTAAATATTACACAATATAGTACCTTTTATTGCATAGTACTGTAACAAAAATGAAATCCTCTCGTCTATTAGGTGTAAGTCAATTTGAAAACAACAATCTAATACCATAGAAACAATGAAAGCATCAAGAACAGCAACAGTAACAGAAT
>CAZUIE010000064.1:0-14404 GCA_964620945.1 uncultured Maribacter sp. | reverse complement strand
CACGAACAGGTCAGTATTTTTCAACCTTTAGCAGCAGTAAAAGAGCGCAATGGGCACAGTACCGACATTTTAATCGCTAATCACGAGTTACACAGTACATCGATCATCAAAACAACAATCTAAAAATAAAGTCATGAAAGCATCAAGAACAGCAACAGCAACAGAATCACGAACAGGTCAGTATTTTTCAACCTTTAGCAGCAGTAAAAGAGCGCAATGGGCGCAGTACCGACATTTTAATCGCTAATCACGAGTTACACAGTACATCAATCATTAAAGAAACAGTCATGAACACCTTCATCAATCAATATCCAACGGAATCTAAAAAGTACATATGCTTCCAAAAGCGTATCAACAATAAGCGAATCCGTTGGACAGAAACAGGACAGTACCAGTATCATATGTAACCATCCTTTCTTAAAGAGGATAAGAACGGGATAGACCCTCATCAAAGTCTATCCCGTTTTTTTATGGGTTCCTATTGTTTGAATTGCAAGGCGCATCTTAGGATACCGAATGGAAAGATAAGTGTATCGATTAACATATACGACACCTATCCACACAGCGTTTTTTGTAGTAAGTTTGAAAAATCTTTCGACTAGTCCCATATTCAAAAAAGCCATACGATGAAAATCAGAATCAAAGGGAATTCCATCCGTCTCCGTTTAACGAAGCCTGAAGTAGCTGTTTTTTGTAAAGAGGGTCGCTATGAGGAAGCTATCCATTTTGGTGGGCGCCAACTCATCTATGCGCTGGTAGCCAAGCCAGGGATAGATACACCTGAAGCTACGTATGTAGGAGATACCATTACGGTTTACCTAATGCGGGAAGTACAGGATACCTGGTACCATAGTGATAAAATTGGGTATAGCACACCCTTGCAACATACAACTACCGATTCCTTAGCGATCTTAGTTGAAAAGGACTTTACGTGTATGGACAATACCGTGGAAGATCAATCGGATATGTATCCTAATCCAAAAATGTAGGGCTTGGTACTTATACAGCGTGTCCCTATCCGCAGGTAAGGAATAAAAAAGCGTGCTACCATAAAACAAATACTGTAGTAAACAGACTAAGAATCTGCCAAAGGATGGTTCAAGGTTTGACGGAACGATTTACTAGTCGTAAATTAGAGCACGTAATACGTTAAAAGTATAGTATATAAACGTAGCGCTATATGTTGGATGGTGATGAGTCGAAAATGTTAGTAAGTATAAAATTACCGTATGGAAAAGTATGTAATTAAGGTCAACGATACCGAATTTAAGGTAGGTGAGGACGATTTAAATGGTTTGGATTTGAGGAAGTTGAACGCCGATGAATTTCATGTATTAAGCCATCATACCGCATTTGACGTTAAGTTGATCGGTGCAGACTTTTCTAATCGACGATTAAGTTTACATGTCAACGGTAACCGTTATGATGTAAAAATCAGTGATCGCTATGATCAATTAGTAGACCAAATGGGGCTGTTAACCGGGGCTTCCCAAAAAGCACGGAATATAAAAGCACCGATGCCAGGTTTGATTATGGATATTTTAGTGGAACGTGGTCAAAAGATTGAAGAAGGGACTCCCTTATTAGTGCTTTCTGCCATGAAAATGGAAAATCAAATTTTAGCCTTAGGACCAGGCACCATTACATCGATAGAAGTGAACGTTGGAGATACCGTAGATAAAGGACAATTGATTATTGAGATGGAATCCTAGGGAGTCTTGACTAAGCGTTACAGACGTCAGATCAACAGTAGTAAAAGAACTAAATAGATTCTCGCCTTATCGGGAATGAAGTAGAGAAAAGAATGAAAAAAATACTAGTTGCCAATAGGGGTGAAATTGCCTTAAGAGTAATGAAAACCATTCGAAAGATGGGGATAAAAACGGTTGCCGTTTATTCCGATGCCGACCGGAATGCACCTCATGTGAAATTTGCCGATGAAGCGGTGCTATTAGGTAAAGCCCCTTCTTCCGAATCCTATTTGGTGATGAATAAGGTAATTGAAGCCGCCAAACAAACAGGAGCAGATGGTATACATCCTGGCTACGGATTTTTAAGTGAAAATGCCGTTTTTGCACAATTGGTAACGGATAGCGGAATTACATTTATAGGTCCAAAAGCCCATGCGATTGAAGTTATGGGAAATAAACTAGCCGCAAAGGAAGCGGTGAAGTCCTATGATATTCCGATGGTACCCGGTATCGAAGAGGCTATTACGGATAAAGAGCTTGCAAAAAAAGTTGCGGTCGAAATAGGCTTTCCTATTCTAATCAAAGCGGCTGCCGGAGGAGGAGGAAAAGGGATGCGCGTTGTAACTAATGTGGAAGAACTTCCCGAACAAATGGATCGGGCCATTGGCGAGGCCGTTGCCGCTTTTGGTGATGGCGCTGTTTTTATAGAAAAGTATGTAGGCTCTCCACGTCATATAGAAATTCAGGTGTTGGCAGATACCCATGGTACTATCGTTCATCTTTTTGAACGGGAATGCAGTGTACAGCGTAGACACCAAAAAGTAGTGGAGGAAGCGCCTTCTTGCGTGCTAACCCCGGAGATTCGTTCTGCCATGGGCGCAGCAGCCGTTCGTGTGGCAAAAGCCTGTGATTATATAGGTGCGGGTACGGTGGAGTTCCTGTTGGATGAAAATAAAAAGTTCTATTTTCTGGAAATGAATACCCGTTTGCAAGTAGAACACCCCGTAACGGAACTGATTACTGGCTTGGATTTAGTAGAGCAGCAGATAAAAATTGCAAGAGGTGAAGCCTTAGCATTTGAACAATCCGACCTAAGTATAAAAGGACACGCGGTAGAAGTGAGGGTATACGCAGAAGACCCGCTGGAGAATTTTATGCCGAGTATTGGAACTTTGTCCACTTACAAAACGCCAAGCGGGGAAGGAATTAGAGTAGATGATGGTTTTGAGGAAGGTATGACGGTTTCTATGTACTATGACCCCATGATATCAAAATTGATTACCTACGGAAAAACGAGGGAGGAAGCCATCCAGTTAATGGTACAGGCCATTGATGGATATCAGGTTGAAGGGGTAGAAACCACGCTTTCTTTTGGAAAATTCGTTTGTGAACACGATGCATTTAAGTCTGGTGATTTTGATACGCATTTCGTTAAGAATCATTACAGTCCAGAAGCATTGACTGCCAAATATGACGAAGAAAAGAAAATAGCTGCTATGGTAGGCCTACAACTGTATTTGGAGCAGAAAGAGAAGCTAAAAGTGCCAACGGCCAAATCCCAAGACTGGACAACATAGAAGCTAAATAAAGGTAAAAGCTGGATTATGAGCGATA
Source organism: uncultured Maribacter sp. (assembly GCA_964620945.1). Classification (GTDB taxonomy): domain Bacteria; phylum Bacteroidota; class Bacteroidia; order Flavobacteriales; family Flavobacteriaceae; genus Maribacter. Next base: position 11,099 of record CAZUIE010000064.1, on the reverse strand, counting down.
AGATAAAAGACCTACAAGCAAAACTGGCTGCGGCTAACATAGGAGGGGGAGAAGAACGTATAAAAAAACAACACGCCAAGGGAAAGTTAACGGCAAGGGAGCGTATTCATTTTTTATTGGATGAAGGTTCTTTTGAGGAATTAGGGGCTTTGGTTACCCATCGGACGACCGATTTTGGAATGGACAAACAAAAATTCTATGGTGATGGCGTGGTGACCGGCTACGGAACCATTAATGGTAGGCAGGTTTGTGTCTTTGCACAAGATTTTACAGTATTTGGTGGTGCCCTTTCAGAAACACACGCAGAGAAAATATGCAAGGTGATGGATATGGCGCTCAAAATCGGCGTTCCCATAATCGGACTTAACGATAGCGGTGGTGCCCGCATACAAGAAGGGGTACGTTCTTTGGGAGGCTATGCAGATATCTTTCATAAAAACGTAATGTCTTCCGGTGTCATTCCGCAAATTTCAGGAATCATGGGGCCTTGTGCCGGTGGGGCGGTGTATTCCCCTGCCATGACAGATTTTACGGTAATGGTTGAAAATTCCAGTTACATGTTCGTCACAGGTCCCAATGTGGTAAAGACGGTAACGAATGAGGAAGTAACATCAGAAGAATTAGGAGGTGCGGTTGCCCATGCTACGAAGTCGGGCGTTACCCACCTAACAGCGGCTAATGATATGGAGTGTATTGGTCAAATTAAGGAGATGTTATCCTATATGCCACAAAATTGTGAGGAGTTGCCGGCGGTATTACCTATGGAATTTGGAAACGAAATCCGTGAGGAATTGGAGCATATGGTGCCTGAAAACCCGAATCAACCGTATGATATGCGGTCGGTGATTAAAGGGATTATAGATGCCGACTCGTTTTTTGAAATCCATAAGGACTATGCACTAAATATCGTCGTTGGTTTCTCAAGAATAGGGGGTAGGAGCGTTGGTGTGGTTGCCAACCAACCCAATAGTTTGGCTGGTGTTTTGGATGTGGATGCTTCCAAAAAAGCGGCACGGTTTACCCGTTTTTGCGACTGTTTTAATATTCCTTTGTTGGTCTTGGTAGATGTGCCAGGTTTCTTACCGGGAACTGACCAAGAATGGAACGGTATTATTACCAATGGCGCAAAGTTACTGTATGCTTTAAGCGAAGCCACGGTACCTAAAATTACGGTAATTACCAGAAAGGCCTATGGCGGCGCTTACGATGTTATGAATTCCAAACACATTGGCGCGGATATGAATTATGCATGGCCCGGTGCCGAAATTGCCGTCATGGGCGCCAAGGGAGCGAGTGAGATTATTTTTAAGAGAGAGATTCAAAAGGCAGCCGACCCGGAGGCAAAATTGGCAGAAAAGGAACAGGAATACGCAGATAAATTTGCCAATCCGTATAGTGCGGCGGAACGAGGTTTTATAGATGAGGTCATACCTCCAAAGGATACACGAAGAAAACTGATTAAGGCGTTTGCCTTGTTAGAAAATAAGGTAGCGCATTTGCCCAAGAAAAAACATGGTAATATACCTTTATAGGTTTTTCTAAAACAGTGACACTAAACTAAATACCGATTTAAAATCAGTATGAAGAATACATTATTGAACGAATTTGAAGAAGTCTCTGAAAAGGCCTGGAAACAAAAAATCCAGTACGACCTCAAAGGGGCCGATTATAATGACGCCTTGGTCTGGGAATCCCCTGAAGGGATAAAAGTGAAGCCTTTTTACCATAGCGATTCCATGTCGGATAACGGTTCTGAAGCACCATTCGTTGCACACGCGTGGCAGGTTGGACAAGAGATTTATGCGGGAAATGCCGTAATAGCCAATAAGAAAGCCATCAAATCACTCCAAAGCGGGGCGGAACGGTTACAATTGATAATTCCATCCGAAGCTATTGTTATTGCAGATGTGTTGAAGAATATCGACCTAAAAACGACTACCATTTATTTAAAAATGGAATTTTTGTCAACGGACTATGTGCAGTCGGTTTTGGAGGTTGCCAAGGGTCATGAGGATTCCATTTATTTAAATGTAGATATCATTGGAAGTTTGGCACGTAGCGGAAACTGGTATGGCACCTTGGAGAAAGATCATAGCACGTTAGATAATATACTAAACACGAAAGCACAGCATGTCCTCAGCGTCGATGTTTCACTATACGAAAATGCAGGAGCTACTATGGTACAGCAACTGGGTTATGCGATGGCGCATGCCAATGAATATTTAAATCATCTAGACCAGACCCAAAGCCTCAACAAGATAAAATCCATAGTTTTTAAGGTAGCCATTGGTGGGAATTATTTCTTTGAAATAGCAAAACTAAGGGCGTTACGAGTACTATGGGAGAACTTACTTTCCGTTTATGATGTGCGGTTGGATTGCCATATCGTTGCCTATCCTTCCAAACGAAATAAAACACTTTATGATTATAACGTAAATATGTTGCGGACCACCACGGAATGTATGTCTGCCGTATTAGGAGGCGCTAACACGGTTATCAATATGCCTTACGATGCTCTATATCATAAGGCCAATGAGTTCGGGGAGCGTATCGCAATGAATCAATTGTTGCTCTTAAAGGAAGAAAGCTATTTTGATAAAGTGAGCAATGCATCGGACGGGTCTTATTACATTGAATCCCTGACCCAACAGCTGGCAGAAAAAGGCTTAGAATTATTAAAGTCCATAGAAAAAGGGGGCGGATTCTTAAAACAGTTGAAGGAACATACCATTCAAGAAAAGATAAGGGAGTCTGCGCATAAGCAGCAAGAACGGTTTAACGAACAGGAAGAAGTTTTGGTCGGTACTAACAAATTCCAAAACGAGGACGATAAAATGAGGCATGATTTGGAACTATACCCCTTTGTAAAGACAAAAGCAAGAAAAACCTTGCTCGTACCCATCATAGAAAAACGCTTGGCGGAAGCCTTGGAACAAAAAAGGTTGGAAGATGAGTAGAAAATCTCTAGATGATCTTAGTTTAATTTCAGTAAACGTAGCTGAAAAAAATACGGTTGCTGCCTCAGAAGGTCGAACTGGCTATACTACCGCAGAAAATATTGAACTAAAAAAGACCTATTCCAAGTCTGATATAGCACCATTGGAGCACTTGAATTTTGCAGCAGGGATTCCACCTTATCTCCGAGGGCCATATTCCACGATGTACGTGAGAAGACCTTGGACCATCCGCCAATATGCAGGTTTTTCTACAGCACAAGAGAGCAACGCATTTTATAGAAGAAATTTAAAAGGAGGACAAAAAGGCTTGTCCGTTGCTTTTGATCTGCCTACCCATAGAGGCTATGATAGTGATCATGAGCGCGTGGTGGGCGATGTAGGTAAAGCAGGTGTTGCTATTGATTCTGTGGAGGATATGAAACTGCTTTTTGATGGGATTCCCTTGGATAAGATGTCGGTTTCCATGACTATGAACGGTGCCGTGCTGCCTATTATGGCTTTTTATATCGTAGCGGCAGAAGAGCAGGGTGTTTCACAGGAATTACTTGCAGGCACCATACAGAACGATATTCTAAAGGAGTTTATGGTACGGAACACCTATATCTATCCGCCAAAACCTTCTATGCAATTAGTGGCCGATATTTTTGAGTATACGAGTAGGTTTATGCCCAAATTCAATAGCATTAGCATTTCGGGCTACCACATGCATGAGGCCGGTGCCCCTGCACATATGGAATTGGCCTATACCCTAGCAGACGGACTAGAATATATACGAACGGGGATGAAAGCAGGTTTACAAATTGATGATTTTGCACCGCGACTTTCGTTTTTTTGGGGTATTGGCATGAACCATTTTATGGAAATTGCTAAGATGCGTGCGGCACGTATGCTATGGGCAAAATTGGTAAAGCAATTTGAACCTAAAAATGAAAAATCATTGGTATTGCGGACCCATTGCCAGACAAGCGGATGGAGTCTAACCGAACAGGATCCGTTCAATAATGTGGCCCGGACGACGATAGAAGCAGCAGCAGCTGTTTTTGGTGGTACGCAAAGCTTACATACCAATGCCTTGGACGAGGCCATAGCGTTACCAACAGATTTTTCGGCACGAATTGCACGGGAGACACAAATATACTTGCAAGAAGAAACAAAGGTAACCAAGACCGTAGATCCTTGGGCGGGGAGTTATTACGTAGAAACCTTAACTAAACAACTTGCGGACAAAGCATGGGAATTGATGGAGGAGGTCGAGGATTTAGGTGGAATGACGAAAGCAATTGAAGCCGGAATCCCTAAAATGAGAATTGAAGAAGCAGCTGCCAGAAAACAGGCACGCTTGGATAGCGGACAAGATGTACTTGTTGGGGTAAATAAGTACCGATTGGAACAAGAGGACGCGCTACAAATATTAGAAGTAGATAACCAAGCGGTGCGGAAACAACAGGTAGAACGACTGAAAACGATTAAAGTAGATAGGGACACCAAAGCAGTAGCAACTTGCTTACAGAAGGTAACGTATGCAGCCAAAAATAAAATGTCCGGTAGCGGAGCTGCGGATAATTTGTTAGCTTTAGCAGTAGAAGCCGCCAGAGCTAGGGCGACTCTAGGAGAAATTAGTGATGCCTTAGAAGTTGCGTTTGGTCGCCATAAAGCAGAAATAAAATCATTTACCGGAGTGTATTCAAAAGCCATAAAGGACGATAATAGTTTTAAGAAAGCGCAAGCCCTTGCCGATACTTTCGCAGAACAAGATGGCCGTAGGCCGCGTATTATGATTGCAAAAATGGGTCAGGATGGGCATGATAGGGGCGCTAAAGTAGTGGCAACAGGATATGCAGATTTAGGTTTTGATGTGGATATTGGCCCCTTGTTTCAAACCCCACAAGAAGCTGCAAAACAAGCTGTAGAGAACGATGTGCATATTCTTGGTGTTTCGTCCTTGGCCGCGGGTCATAAGACGCTGGTGCCGGCCGTGATTGAAGAGCTGAAAAAATATGGTCGCGAAGATATCATGGTGATTGTGGGAGGTGTAGTTCCTAAACAAGATTATCCATTCTTGTTGGATGCAGGAGCTACTGCCGTTTTTGGCCCTGGCACAAAGATCAGTGACGCGGCGATTGAGATATTGGAACTATTGATAAATTAGCCTTTAGTTTAAATCAAAAAAGTCCATATAGTTTTCTGTATGGACTTTTTTAATACTCTAAAGATTGTTTAGGCAGTGGCCAGTTCAACCTCACTTTTCTTTCTATTCTTCATCCAGAAGTATAGTATGGTAAAAAGAATAATTAAAAGACCAGGGAAAATAACCATAGTTCCCAAGGTGTCTTGCCCAGAAACCAATTCTAGTTCATCCCCAGTTAACCCTTTCGCCGCTGCTGCAGCTTTATCAGAATCTATCCAGCCTCCAATAATAGGTTGAAAGATAGAATTTGCAAACATCCCAATAGCCCCAATAATCGACATTCCCAATGCCCCGCTTTTGGGAACCTTAGTAGCCACTAAACCAATCATATTTGGCCAAAAGTAAGCTATACCTAATGCGAAAATAACTGCAGCAACGTACGCCATTGCTCCGGTTTGAGTACTAAAAAGATAAATGCCTATAGTAGCTAAAATTGCAGAACCAAGCAATACCCCGGTTTGGTCAAACCGCTTTACCATATCTCCTCCAAAATATCTGGCCACGGCCATCAAGCCCGCCGTTAGTGCCAAGATCAGTGTAGGTTGCGCCCCGCTTTTGGCCAAAATAAGACTTACCCATTGGTTAGGTCCAAATTCGGATATTGCAGTCAAAGACATACAAATACCTATAAATAGGAATAGCGGAGTAACCAAAGATTTTAAATTCACGCTTATTTCTGAAGCTTCTTGAATTTTTGCCTTAGGCCAATCTTGTCCAAAAAATAAATAGGCATAGATTAAGGTAGGGATTAATAAAAGCCACATTTGACTTTGGCCCATAATATCATTATCGGTCATAAAACCGGATAGTAAACTCCCTATGGCAATACCGCCTGGGAACCACATGTGAAAACGATTTAGCATCGTACTCATTCTGTTTCCTTGATAGGCGTCTGCAATCATGGGATTACAAGCGGCCTCCGTACAACCATTACCCAACCCTATTAAAAGGTTAGCGATGAGCAAAAGAACGTAATTCCCGGAAAAAATGAGCATAATGATCCCAATGGCATGAGCGAAAAATGCAAATTGCATAATAGCTTTACCACCTACCTTATGATAAATAAGACCACCTATAACCATTGAGATAGGAAACCCTAAAAACCACATGGAAGCTATAAGTCCGGCTTGGCTTGCGGTTAATTCTAATTCCGTTTTAAGTTGGTCCAGTATTCCTGCCGCGATGGCGAAAGAGAATGCGGTGGTAATCAAAGCAAAACAGCTAGCATAAAATAGCCTGTTCGCATTTACTTTGGAATTTTCCATATAAATTTGATTTTAGTGGTTTGGTTAATATGCTAATCTAGTAAAAATGAAATAATTTTTATGGATTTTAGGGTAAATCCTATTCATTGGCATAGAACCTTAACATATTATCATATTTTTATATAGAATATATGAATAGCTATAAATTAAATTCGTGCTGATATGAAGAAATTTTTACTTGTACTTGTTATTGTATTTTCGGTTTCTTGTGGAACTGATATAGACCGAGAAATCAAACATAAAGCAGAGGAAGATGTTTCGCAAAAAATCCCATCTGATTATAATCCGGAAGCAAAATTAGAGGGGTTGGATATAACTCTTAGAGACCAAGGAACCCCAGTTGCCAATTACGTGCATGCCGTACGCACAGGAAATCTTATTTTCTTGGCTGGTAAAGGACCCAAACAAGCTAATGGTGAGAATGTAGTTGGTAAATTAGGCCCTGATTTAACTGTGGAAGAGGGTTATGCCGCTGCTCAGGAAGTAGGTATTAATCAGCTATCCGTATTGAAAGCGGAATTAGGGAATTTGAACAAGGTGAAAAGAGTAGTTAAAGTGAAAGGGATGGTGAATGCATCACCGGATTTCAAGGACCATTCCAAGGTAATTAATGGGTATTCAGATCTTATGGTCGCTGTTTTTGGTGAGGCTGGCAAACACGCTAGAGCCGCTGTAGGCATGGGTTCTTTACCGGGTAATATGGCAGTTGAGGTAGAGATGGTGGTAGAGGTGTATGAATAGTCAAATACAAGCTCAAAAATAGGGCTTTACACAGTGTATTTTCCTCTTTACGCTATTTTAAACTAAACACAAACTTAGTCGTAGTTGAGTTATGTACTACGTATTAATGGGTGTCAACCAACAACTATTTAACCGTTCCGTACCAATCGATTTCCATTTCAAAAGGGTTCAATAAGACATCAGTGAGGATACTTACACTGCGCCTGTTTAGTTCGGTGTGTTTATTAAGAGGTTGTTCAATGCGCCAATCGTCCCATCTTTGTTCGATGGTTTCCATAGGATAATCTGGTTGCACAAGTTGGACTATAGACGTAATAAAAGACAGGGTGATTCCTGCGCCAGAAGCGGGAGTTTTTTCTAATTCTGGGAAATAGGGTAAAAGTCCTGTTATCCATTCGTGTTCAGAGACAATCCTATTAGGATAGAACCAAGTTTGGTTCGCCCATTTATAGGGAATGCCTGTGCCTTTTAGAATACCTGTAGCACCCATACGTTGCATTGCCATAAAGGCTAAATCTTCTTTTTTTACATCAATAAAGGGCATGATGTAGGCATTGCTTTTTAACAGGGCATTTTGCACCTTTCGAATAGAGATTTCCGATGGATTTTGGTTTTCTAGAATGGCTGTTGCAGCCAATGCACCCGCCGCCTGCCCAATACCCAAAACTACGGGTTGTAATCTAGTAGCTCCGTTTACGATGTTGGATACACTGATGTTCTTTTCTGCGACTATAAAATTCTCAACACTATCGGGAATCAAACTCCCTAAAGGAATAGTGTAACTAGGCACTTTTATAGTAATGAAATCAATTTTCGGAGCATCAGGATTTTTATCATGATGATGGTCTATAGGATAGTCGCCCACCGCAACGCCAGTTCTATATAAAGTGAAATCATAAGGTCTTTCCAGGTGGTCTACCGTAAGAAAGGTTTTCCCCTTTGCCCTTCTAGCTTCTCGGTCATACGGGATCATAGGAAAATTGTCTTTGGTAGGAAATTCATCTGCCACTCTGAGGTTTTTAAACCCTAGTTCATTTTGAATGTAGTAGACAAATCCTTGGGTAAAAGCTTTGGCTTCCTTTAGTTTTTCTTGACGTTGGTTGATTGATAATTCTGGCCAATTCACATAAAAGTCGTTCCCACAATTGGGCCAGTTCATCATGTATTTATTATTGGGTAGTTTCCCGTAATTCAACATTTGTTCGCAACTGGACACTCCTCCAAACATTTCGCCGGTTTCTCGTTTGCAGGCACAAGCGTAGGCTTCAGGAGTATAGTTTTTTGGTTTCTTCACTAGTCCTTTTGTATCCTTACGAACATCAGGGTCTGTTGAAATATCCTCCAATATCAAAACATACGTCATATCCTGCACAATGGTATTCCCTGTGTCCGGAGCCTCTGTTTCGCCCGTATCGCTCTTGGCGTCCATACCTAGTCTAAACTCTGCACCTACTAAAGGCAACAACTCTCCAATTTCGGTAGCATCAATAAGTATTCTAGCATTGGTGATGTAGGTTTTTTTATTTTGTACGTAGGTGACTTGCCATCCTTCTCCTTCTTTTTCTGCCTTCGTGTATACCGCATTAAAAGCAATATCTAAATTTGGAATAGTGGCCATTTCTTGAAGGAATTTGTTTCCTACGGACGGCTCAAATAACGTATGACTTACCCAGCCAGTAGCCAGTGCTTTTGCACCACCATAATGGTCGCGTAATTTTTGACGGAATTCTCCCCATAAACCCGAAGGCATTTCATGATTTCCATCTATGGCAGAAACACCCGCTGAAGTCAGCATACCGCCCAACCAAGGTGTGGCCTCTATAATTTGAACATTTACGCCCATTCGCGCTGCCTGTATTCCGGCAGAAGTTCCTCCAGCACCGCCTCCGATGATGAGTACATCAACTTGGTTTTGACCAATGTTAAACTGGACTAATAGTAATGTAAATAAGGCACCACAGAGATTTTTCATAACGCAATGTTTTTGTGGTCTACGGAAGGTAGCATAAATTGATTCACCAGTCCTAAGGTAGTAAATGTTTTGATTTAAGTTCTGGTTTTCTGTTCATGGTAAATTGGGGTAGGAGGCATTTTTTATTTGATAAATTGGCGGATAAGAATACAATAGCCAAATCGTATTTATTTGAAGTCTACTGCTTTTACGTTTAAATTTATATAAAAAAGGGGGTTGCATTGATGAAGTGTATCCCCTTTATTAGTGTGCTTATGGTAACCTTGATTAGAGGTTAAGTAATGGTCTTGCCCATATGATTCGTTTGCTTTCTTGTTGATTAGAAAAGAGAACAAATTTACTCGATGTCTTTGGGTTATGATTGATGAAGGTATTCATGATGCTTGTTTTTGATGATTGATGTACTGTGTATCTCGCAATTAGCGATTAAAATGTCGATACTGCGCCCATTGCGCTCGTTTACTTTTACTAAAAGACGAGAAGTACTGTCCTGTTCTAGATTCTGTTACTGTTGCTGAGATTGATGCTTTCATAATTGTTGTTTTTAAATTGATGATTTTTTTAATAATGGATGTGTTTTTTAAACCGTGATTAGCGATTAAAGTGTCTGTACCCTGCCCATTGGGCTCTTTTACTTTTGCTTAAGGTTGAAAAATACTGACCTGTTCTAGATTCTGTAACTGTTGCTGAGATTGATGCTTTCATGATTGTTTTTTTAGGTTTTGTATTCATTGTTTTTGAATGACTTACAACTAATAGACGAGGTAGTATCTGTTTTGTTACAGTACTATGTATAAAAAGGTACTATATTAAATAATATTTAACATATATCCCTTTGTTGGAAGTTGGTTTGCGGCGAGTAAAGTCGGGGTCTGGGTAATATATTTAAAATAGGAATTTAGGGCTATCCCTTTCTCTTGTACAACAGGTTTCGCTCCAAAGTTGTTTCATTCAATGATTTGATTAGATAACAACTGAGTAATGACCCCGTTTTGTGAATCTATTATAATCAACTTACAATATCCAGCTCTGTTGGATAACAGGCAAATTTTTAATAAAGAGTAATAGGTCTATTTCTTAATTGGACTCCAAACCTTTCAGTGTTCTATTGAATATTATTCTATTGAAAATTTATATTTGGACATGGTCTGGTAGGTTTCACCTGGCCTTAATTCAATAGAAGGAAAACCCTGTTGATTAGGGGAATCGGGAAAATGTTGGGTCTCTAAACAAAATGCGGTTCGCAAATCATCTTTAGCACCTGATTTTAGCTCGTTCTCAGCGTTCATGAAATTGCCGCAATACAACTGAATTCCTGGTTCGTTTGTGAATACCTCCATAACTATGCCCGATACGTCACCAATTGCAGTGGCAGCATGAGTCAATTCATTTCCCAAGGTCTTGTTCAAAACAAAATTATGGTCGTAGCCACCACCAAAATTAAGTTGTTGGTTGGAAGTTTCTATCCGTTCCCCAATAGCAGTAAGTTCCCGGAAATCGAAGGGAGTACCCGCTACCGGTCTAAGTTCTCCCAGAGGAATCAAGCCCTCATCTATCGGTGTAAACGAGTTGGCGTTTATTTGTAACCTATGATTTAATATCGTTCCACTTCCCTCGCCGTTGAGATTAAAATATGCATGATTGGTCAGATTAACGATGGTAGGTTTGTCCGTAGTGGCTCTGTACTCCATAAGAACGGAGTTGTCTTCGGTTAATGTATAAACGACGACTGTATTTAGATTGCCAGGGAATCCTTCTTCCATATCAGGGGAAGTGTAACGCAGCTCCAGCGTATACTCATTAGGCTGGTCTGCTTCCCAAACCTTATCCTGAAATCCGTGTTCCCCGCCGTGTAGGGCGTTGGCGTTATTATTGGGGGCTATGGAATACTCTTTTCCATCCATCTTAAATTTACCTGCTGCGATACGATTTCCAACGCGACCAATGGTCGCGCCGAAGTAGGATTCGGGGCCCTT
>CAZUIE010000063.1:0-18843 GCA_964620945.1 uncultured Maribacter sp. | reverse complement strand
TAGCGTAAACGATATTAAGTTTGGCATCCGTAACAACGATTACATGGTCTTTTTCCTGTAGTTGCTCATGCAATATTTCCTGATCAAATGCCCATGAACTATCTCTTGCAATTTTAGACAGGGATGAAAGGTCATTCGCCGTTTCACATACCTTGTCAAAATTTAATGCATAGAAATCCCAAGAAGTAACAGGTAGGGGGGTAATTTTTAATGTTTTATAAAACTTTCGTACGGCATCGTCGTAATTCCCAATATCCATAGTAATAAAATAATTTTAATAGTCTTTTTGATAACAATAGTTGATAAAGCTATAAAAACGGTTTATAGCCGTCAAATTAATGGGGATTATTAACAGTCTTGTTTAATAATTAGGATAGATAAATTTATTTTACTCCTATAAAGAATAAACAAAAAACGAGATTAAATCGTTTGAATACAGCGTGGATTAATCCCTATTCTAATGTATTTTGAGTACAACGAGACTAAAAATAGTTTCTCTTTTTGGAAAGCATTAAGGTCTTATGATACAGAAATAAGGTACCTAGGTAGTTGCACTAATACAAGAATTTTTTATTTAAGGTTCGATTTATATATGGAAACGTTGTTTGAAGGGATTTTATTAAAAATCAAATTTTAGTTGGACTAAAATTGATGCGTCCTCTATGTTTGTCTTATCCTTTTTGTCGGTGTTGAGGTTGGCAAGTGAAATGCCTAATAAGCGTACGGAGTTTTGAAGTTCTTCTTGATATAATAGTTCCTTGGCTGTTTCTAGAATGAGATCTTTATCTGCAATGTAATAAGGTAGTGTTTTGCTACGGGTGTTAAGGGTAAAATCGCTATACTTTATTTTTAGCGTAATTGTTTTTCCAGCGATATCGGTTTTTTTTAACCTACGCTCCAATTCGCTAGCTATTTGATCTAAGCGTTGGAGCATAAAAATTTCACTGCTTAGATTTTCATTAAAGGTACGTTCCGCACCAACCGATTTTGGAATCCGATGTGGTTTTACCTCACTAGTATGGATACCTCGAACCACATGATAGTAGTATTGGCCATTTTTCCCAAAATGCTCCTGTAAAAACTCTACCGATTTCGTTTTCAAATCCTTTCCAGTGAAAATACCTTTTTGGTACATTTTCTCTGCGGTCACTTTTCCTACCCCGTAGAATTTTCGGATATCCAAGGCCTCCAAAAACTCCAGTACTTCCTCCGGATTCACGGTTTTTTGTCCGTTGGGCTTGTTAATATCACTCGCTACTTTTGCTATGAATTTGTTTATAGAAATCCCAGCAGAGGCATTTAGCCCTGTTTCTTCTAAAATACGTTTTCGTATTTCTTTGGCGATTAAAGTAGCGGAAGGATTCCCTTTTTTATTGATGGTTACATCTAAATACGCTTCATCCAGAGAAAGAGGTTCCACTAGGTTTGTATATTCATAGAAGACAGATCGTATTTTTTGTGATATTTCTTTATAGCGATCAAACCTAGCCTTTATAAATATCAGTTCTGGACAATTCCTTTTGGCCAAAACACTGCTCATGGCACTGCGTACTCCGAATTTTCTTGCTTCATAGCTGGCCGCTGCAACGACCCCTCGTTGTGAACTTCCGCCAACGGCAATGGGCTTTCCCCTCAGCTCAGGGTTGTCCAGTTGTTCTACGGATGCGTAAAAGGCATCCATATCTACATGGATAATCTTTCTTTGCGTAATATGCGTGTTATTTTCCATTTATGTCGTACAAATTTAAGAACCCGTTTTGGCTTGTAGACTTTTTGAAGTGTTTAAAAAAGTATTTAATAAATTGATTAAACGAAAATCTTTTAAATTCGACACCACATTTCACATCTATTTTATTACTTGAATTTTGTCAAGCATTCCTTTGGCTTACTGTTGTATTTCGTACTTGTAATCAAAAACAATGGTCCACAACATTTACTACCTTTATGTTCTTCTTGAAGTGTTAAGACCAACGTGTCGGTTTGATCGTTATTTATTTTAATCTCATTTGCGTTCACACCATTATTGCCGTTTAGAAAGAATATAATAGCTGCGTCTGTCGAATTTGAAGATGTATTCACTTGTCTATTATCTTTAGAAACAATAACAGCGGCTAAGGAATATGTTCCGTTGCTAATAAGGTTGCTTCCTCACGTATCTATTGGTTCAATCCAAAAATTTTGAACTGTACAAAGTATTGCAGCACAATTTGGCAGTAAAACATCCTCCTATGTGTTGCTTTAGCACACTGTAAAGATAAACACGCAACACATAATTTATTCCTCATATTATATAGATCTTAATCTATGCGAATGGTTGCGTGGCTCATAGAAGTGATAACATGGCCGTACTATTTATAATGAAGCAGGCCCTTTTTACAATATTTGGCCCCTTAAGTCATTCGCTACCCAGTCAAAACTAGCTTCTATGGTATCAAAAACTTGTGTTTCCGGAACTAAATCGGGTATAATATCTATGGCGACTAATAAATCCCTTGGTTGTTCCTGTAAACCGGTAATTACTATTTTAATATCTTTCAATGCCAAATCCAATATGGCATTTTCGAGTGCATAAATACCAGATTGATCTACGTAGGGAACCCTGTCCATTCGTATTATAAGTGTTTTAACTCCTTCTTCTATATTCTTAACTTGATCTTGAAAATGCGAGGTAAACCCAAAGAAAAGAGGCCCGTTTAAATGCTTAATATAGATTTGGTCCTTAAATTTTTTAAAAAATTCAATCTCGTCTTCCCATGGTTTCTCTCCGTCAAACCCAGCAAGTGTACCTACCTGCATGCCTTCTTCCCCGATATCGCTAGCTTTTTTCATAAACAATAAGGCTGCAAGGGTTACTCCTATGCCTACCGCTTGAATCAAACTACCAAACGTTGTCCAAAGTAGAACCAAAATAAGCACTACAGCGTCGGCTTTTGGCACTACTTTTAAATGTTGAAGACCTTTCATGTCTACAATCTTAAATCCGATAGGAATCAAAATTCCGGCTAAAACTGCCAAAGGAATGTATGCAGCTAAAGAACTTAGCCCCAATAAAATAGCTAAAAGAAATGCCCCATGCAACGCACCAGATAATCGGGTTTTGCCACCGGAGTTAATATTTACAACGGTTCCTTTGGTAGCACCAGCTCCCGGAATACCCCCAATTAATGCAGCTACCATATTACCAATTCCTTGGCCTATAAGTTCACGGTTGCTGTTGTGTTTTGTCTTGGTCATATTATCGGCAATCACAGAAGTCAGTAATGAATCTATAGAACCTAATACGGCTAGTACCATACCATATTCCAACACTAAAAAGTATGCGCTGCTATCAACAGTAAATAACCCATCTAATTGTAATGAAGGAAGGCCCGAAGGAATTTCACCTATAATTGGCACATCCCATTTAATGAAGTAGGCAAATATGGAGACAACAATCAATGCGACTAATGGACTTGGAACCGTTTTATTAATTTTAGGGAACAAATAGTAAATAGTCACGGTCATTCCTCCTAAAGCTAGCGCTTGCCAATTAAAGTCACTAAATAGTCTTGGTAGGTCTGCCATAACTTTCAGGGTCGATTTTGCCGAATCCAGACCCACGAATGGGAAAATCTGAAGTATGATAATAATAAGACCCACCCCGCTCATGAAACCAGAGATTACTGGATAGGGAAAATATTTGATATACCCAGCAATATTGATCAAACCGAATATAATCTGTAATGCTCCGCCGACTAAAAAACTAAGCAGTATAATACCCATGGCATCCTGTAAACTACCTGCTATTTCAATTGCGTTTGCTACTAACGCTGCCGATACCACCGTCATAGGGCCTGTAGGGCCACTTGCCTGAGTGGCCGTACCCCCAAAAAGTGCAGCCAAAATACCAACGGCAATGGCACCATACAATCCTGAAATGGCCCCTAAGCCAGATTGAACACCAAAGGCCAAAGCTAATGGAAGCGCAACAACACCAGCAACAAGACCGCCTGTTATATCTCCTTTTATATTACTGAAATCAAAAATATTTTTGAACATAGATATGGATTAAGGTTGGTTAAAATGGTAACTAGAGAAAATCTACTTTTCCAGTATCCATATCATATATACCACCAATAATCTTAATTTCTCCTTTGTCTTCCATTTTTTTTAAAATAGGGCTATTAGTGCGTATATCTTCTATCGTTTTTCTAATATTGCTCTCGCAGGCCAAATGAACAAATTCTTCATTTTTGGAAGTTCTATCCCCCAAATATGTTACGGACTCTACCGCGGGTCTAATTTTTGATAGCATAGCCGTAATGTTCCCTAGTTTTACATCGTCTACTGCTGCTTTAACCGCTCCGCAGTGTTCGTGTCCTAGTACTAGGATTAGCTTAGAGCCGGACACCTTACAACCAAACTCCATGCTTCCTAAAATATCCTCATTCACGAAATTTCCTGCAACACGTGCTACAAAAATATCACCTATACCCTTATCAAAAACGTCCTCCACAGGTACACGACTATCTACACAGGATAGAATAACGGCTTTTGGAAATTGACCGCTCACAGTTTTACGTATTTGTTCCGTATGGTCACGGGCGGTAAGTTCTCCCGTTACAAATCGTTTGTTACCTTCCTTAAGACTTTTTATAACGCTGTTTGGGGTCAAGTTAGCTTGTTCCTTGGCTGTCAATACCTTTTCAATTAAAGGGGTAATTTCCCTTGTGCTAATTTCTCCGGTTTTAGACTCAAGGTGTATAGTTAATTTTTTAAATGGGCTCATGGGCTTGGGATAATGGTTTGTTCTTCTAAATGTATACTTGGCTTAGGTCTTTTTAAAATTTAATCTATAACAAATGGTTATATTTTGTATAAATAAAACTAAATATATTTAAAAAAACCATTAAAATGCAGGGGCAAACGCTTCTATTTGGGAAGGGACTGTTTAAAAAAAATAACACTAGTAGCGATAGTATTAATTCTGTAGGCTTGATTACGCTAATAAGTTAAATGTGTTGGCTTACACGCAATGAATGAAGGTTTCAATTATTAAAATTATTACTACAGAATAAGGATAAGAAACCCGTGTGCCACGAACAGTTCATTAGTGACCCAAAACGCCATTTTTTTCAATCAGCGGAATAGATTTTAGATAGTCAACGCTCACGCTGCCGCTCTCGAATATAAAACGTTTTTCGTACAGTTTGTTATCTGCATAATAGGTTACAAAGAACTCATTGTTAAGTGTTAGAACATCTTCTTGAACTACTTCTATCTTCTCAAATGATTTAGCGGTAATTTCACCTATGGAATGGCGCATGGTAGATGTTTTGCGGTCGGCATCAAAACCTTTTGAGACAATAATGACCATTTCAATAGGTGTGTCTCTATCGTTAAGAATGTATGCGTTCCAGTCTTTATCCAAAAATTCTTGATTCCATTCATGAACAAGTGCTACGTAAACGTCTTTAGCAATGGGTATCTCTATATCCTTTTTCATTAAGACAGCTGGTGTTAGGCATATCAGGCAAGCTACTAAAGACTATAGTGCACTTTTAAATTGCTCTAGAAAGCGAATGTCGTTTTCACTCAACAAGCGTATATCGGAAATCTGATGCAGCAACAATGCAATGCGGTCAATTCCCATTCCAAATGCGAATCCAGAGTATTCTTCTGAATCAATACCGCAATTTTTTAAGACGTTAGGGTCTACCATGCCGCATCCCATAATTTCTAGCCAACCTGTTCCTTTGGTCATTTTATAATCTGTTTCAGTTTCTAATCCCCAATAGACGTCTACTTCTGCACTAGGCTCTGTAAACGGAAAATAAGAAGGTCTTAAACGTATTTTAGATTTTCCAAACAACTCCGTAGTAAAGAATTGAAGTGTTTGCTTTAAATCGGCGAAAGAAACATCTTTGTCAATGTATAATCCTTCTACCTGATGAAAAAAGCAATGTGAACGTGCCGAAATGGCTTCGTTCCGGTAAACCCTTCCAGGAGATATGGTGCGAATGGGGGGCTTGTTATTTTCCATATAGCGTACCTGAACTGAAGAGGTATGAGTGCGTAATAAAATGTCAGGATCGGTTTGCACGAAAAAGGTATCCTGCATATCACGCGCAGGATGGTATTCCGGTAAATTTAAAGCAGTAAAGTTATGCCAATCATCTTCTATTTCCGGCCCTTCTGATACATTGAAACCAATACGGGAAAAAATTTCTATGATTTGGTTCTTGACTATAGAAATTGGATGCCTAGCGCCAAGCTCAATCGGATTCCCTGGCCTTGTCAAATCTCCGTAGTAGCTATGCTCCTCGGTTGTGCTCTCCAAGGCGCTTTTAAGTTCGTTTACCTTGGTAGTTGCAGCTTGTTTTAATTTATTGATGGTTTGTCCAAATTCTTTTTTCTGATCATTGGGCACATTCTTAAATTCAGCAAAAAAATCGTTTAATAACCCTTTTTTACCCAAATACCTAATACGAAAAGCTTCTACAGCTTCCTTGTCGTCTGCCTTGAAATTTTGAACTAATTCTATATGTTTCTTAAGGGTATCTATCATAGCTTAAATCTAGTTCGGTAAAGTTAAAACTTTTTGCAAATTACCGATAGTTTTTAAAGTTTTTGATTTATAGACTACCGTATATTCAACCTACTTTGCTATGCGGAATTTTGTACCCGTAGTACGGACTCCTTGAAAGTAATAGATAAAATTTTTCAAAGTAAGTTCTATCACATTGTTACCGAAGGGCAAATTTCAACATTGGCTTAACTGGTTAGAGCAGTGTTTCACACTAATGGGGTATGTGGTTTATTCATAAAAAGAAACTTTACCTGTAGAAATATCATACATAGCACCAATGATTTTTATTTGACCATAAGTTTCCATATCGGCTAGAATTTTGCTCTTTTGCCTAATGTTATCAATATTTAGGTTTACGTTTACTTCGGAAACCTCATCTACAAAAGCTAGATTTTTCGAATTTCTAAAATTTTTCTCTTTTGGTTCTTTGACAGCCGCTACAGCGGGTTCTATTTTCTTGATTAAGGCTGTGAGGTTGCCCATTCTTGCATGGTCGCAGGCACCTTTAATAGCACCACAGCTGGTGTGACCCAAAACCACGATTAATTTTGTACCGGCAAGCTTACACGCAAACTCCATACTCCCGAGGATATCTTCGTTTACAAAGTTGCCTGCGATTCTTATACTAAAAATATCACCAAGTCCTTGGTCAAAGACCAGTTCGGCTGATACTCTGGAATCTATACAACTTAATATCGTAGCAAAAGGAAATTGACCCTCACTTGTATCATTAACCTGTTCCAAAAGGTTGCGGTGGGCTTTTAGGTTTTCTTGAAACCTCTGATTTCCTTCCTTTAAAAATTGTAGGGATTTTTCTGGGGTTATTGTGGCTTGTGTTTCTTTTGTATGTGCTTTCATTTTTAATGTTTTGAAGCTATTTCAGCTCGTGACTACTTTATTATTTTCTTCAAATCCCAATTTGCATCATCCTAGTACTTATACTTTTTGCGGGGTTGAAGCAAGGAGTTGGATAAAACTTTCTGGATTTTTAACTATTCCTTTTTCAGAAATTAATTTAATATTGATATTCCTTTCTTTTGCCTTTATGGCAAAGTCCTCCAATATTTCAATAATGTCATAATCTAGATACTTAGTCTTAGTAACATCTAACTCTAAAAGGGTGTCTTTTTCCACACTGTCCAATTCTTTAAGGATAGCTCCTTTGTTAAAAAAAGTGACTTCTTCGGCAAGGGTCATTTTTATCCTGTGCATACCATCACTCTTATCTTTAATGTGAAGAAAGTGAGAATTTTGATAGCTTTTCAGTAAAATAACTATAATACCTACTGCAAGACCTAGTCCGATACCAATGAGCAAATCGGTAAAAACAATTCCTACTACGGTCACCATAAAAGGGACAAATTGTTTCCAACCTAACTTGTACATTTCTTTGAACAATTTTGGTTTTGCCAATTTATAACCTACAATCAATAAAATTGCGGCCAACACCGAGAGCGGAATCATATTTAATAATGTTGGAATTAAAATAACTGATATTAGGAGCAGAAATCCGTGTAGTATAGGGGATAATTTAGTTACACCCCCAGACTGAATGTTTGCGGAGCTTCTCACAATAACTTGCGTTATGGGCAATCCGCCAATGAGACCGGATATAATATTTCCTGTTCCCTGGGCCAATAGTTCCCTATTTGTAGGAGTCACATTCTTATGGGGATCTAGTTTATCGGTCGCTTCAACACAGAGCAGCGTTTCTAAACTGGCCACCAAAGCTATGGTAAAGGCCGTTATCCAGATTTGGGGATCAGTTATAACGTTAAAATTTGGAAAACTAAATTGTGAAAAAAACGATATTGCATCTTGCGGTACCGGTACACTAACTAAATGGGAGTCTGCAATGGATAACGTATCGCTCGTTTTAGTTAAAAGGTTAAAAATGATGCCTAAAAGCACTGCCACTAAAGGTCCCTGTACGACTGTAAAGAACTTGGCTTTTTTCACTAGGAGATTGTCCCAAATAAGGATAACTACTAATCCAATGAGGCCAATAACCATTGAGCCAATGATAAGATTGTCCACAATATGATAAATAGCTGAAAATGTATTTTCACCTGAAGACTCTATAAAGCTATCGGCGCCTTCTGGCTCAGAATCATAACCAAAAAAATGGGGAATTTGCTTCAATATAATAATAATACCTATCCCTGTCAGCATTCCCTTAATAACGGAAGATGGAAAATAATAGCCTATTACACCTGCTTTTAAAACTCCAAAAACAATTTGAATCACACCACCAAGGACAACAGCAACAAGAAAGTTTTGGTATCCTCCTAAGGCGCCAATAGCGGTCAATACGATAGCTGCCAATCCTGCGGCCGGACCACTAACTCCAACCTTGGAACCACTTAAAGCGCCAACAATAACCCCACCTACAATTCCTGAAATTACACCGGAAAATAATGGCGCACCACTTGCTAAAGCAATACCTAGACATAGGGGTAGTGCTACGAAAAAGACAACGACACTAGCTGGAAGATCGTTTTTTAGATGTTTGAACATACTATAAAAAGTTATTTAGTCCTACATATTGTGAGAACAGTTTATTGATTATGGGAAGACAGTTTAAATATTACCCAATGTAGATAGGTGGAAGGAGAAAGATTTCTGAAGATTTGGAATCATAGTTACGTACATACGTGGTGATTCCAATTTTTGTAGCGTTTATCGGTACAAGAGAACTAGTGTATAAAGGATAAAAAAATACATCTTTCTCGTCGATATCTTTTTTTTCCTCTTCATTAATATCAATTAGTATAGCGGTATCCTTATCTAAATCTAGCAATGTAACCACGGAAGGCGCAACAAAACTTATCGCTAGTAGAATTGACAAAGATAAAATTAGAAACGCCTTCATGTAAACAAGTTAAATACATTGTAAATATAATAGTATTACTATTGTAACATTGTTAAAATCAATTAAAAATCTTTAAGAAGTCTCAAGTTTTTGGAGGTAACCCAACCTGTTTTGCCATTGGCAATTCTAATTTTTTTCCAATTATTAAGTTCTTCGAGCACATTTACCTTGGTTCCCGAATGTAACACAAAAACTTCATCACTGGTGGTATTAGGTTCTGCTTGTATTCCGATTTCTTCTGCAAAAATAATAGCAGGTCGGTTGGCTTTATAATCACTGTATTGAAAATAGGCAAAGAGTATAGTAATAACTACTATGGTTAAGGAAACAAGGCTAGCGATGAAGGCCCATCTTTTACGGGTGGAATATTGGAAATAATAGAACAGTATATAAAATATCACAAATAGAAACATGAACCCAACACCCAAATACGCCCATTGATCAAACGTAAGTGCGCTAGTTACCGTCTTGTATATTTTAGACAACCCTGTTTCTGGTAATACGTCAATAGCATCTAGCGTCATTTGTTGCGCATAACCTAAATTGTTTTGTATTTCTACATCGTTTGGCGCTAAAAGAAGGGCTTTTTCATAGAAATAGATACTATTGGCTATATCGTTTAATTTGTAATAGGAGTTTCCTAAATTATAATATAGCTCCGCTGAATGCTGGCCATTATCTAAAATAGTTTTATAAAGACCAATACACTTTTCATACGCTCCCTCATTGTAGGCAGCGGTTGCTTTATCAAAAATAGACTCATTTTGAGCAGACCCTAAAAATCCCAACAATAGTATAAGTATGATGATGCTATTTTTCACGATATTATAATTGCTTGTCTATTAATGAAATTACCTCACTTGCCTTCTCATAATCCTGTTGCATCTGTACATTGGAAAAAGGACTATATCTTGCCGCTTCACAGTTTTTTAGTAGTGCTAAAAATCCATCTATGGTTTCGTTGTTCACGTTCTTTTTAAGAAGTAGTTCTGAAATTTTATCCTTACTAAATTCCGAGGTCTCTATTTTTAATTTGGCTTTTAAATAATTATGCAAAGCTTTTTCCAATGCTACATAAAACGAATCCTTGTTGCCCAATTCTTTTTTGGCTTTAGAAAGATACTTTCTTGCGAGTCTATTTGCTTTTTTTATTTTATTTCCAACTACATCGTTGGCAATCTTATCTCTTCTTTTACGGAATAGGATAGCGATGGGAATCAGTAATAACGGCGCAAAAAATAACAGATAAAAGCGATTAGACCTAAAAAAATAGGTATTGCCAATAGTGCTTAAGTTGGCATTCAACTTTATAAAATTAAATTGATTGTTAGCTGCCACTACACTTTGTTTGTTTACGCTGTTGGGATTGGCGGTACTATTGGCCCCGCTGTTTGGCCCTTCTAAAACGTTAATGACAATTTCTTCGGAATTAAGTGTACTGTAGCGCTCTGTCTTTGGGTTAAAAAAGCTAAATGAGACCGAAGGCATTGGGTACTTGCCCCTGAACGCTGGTACTACCGTATAACTATTGCTCACTTTTCCTTGCATGCCACCTAGTGTGGTGCGTACGCCTTCGGTAAATTCTGGTTCGTAGACCTCTAAGGAGCTCGGTAGGTCTAGTTCTGGGAGTTTAAACAGCTTTAGGTTTCCTCTTCCCGAAACTTCAACAATGGCCTGCAAGGATTCGGAAGCGTTTAGGCTTGTTTTACTTGTGGTCAATGAAAAATCAAAATCGCCAACGGCACCATTGAAATTTTCCGGCTGGTTTGCTAACGGTAATGACTTTACATTGATGGTTCTGTTTCCTGCGGAAACTGTTTTATTGGTCTGTGCATAAACTCTACCCCCAAAAAAATCTCGTTTGTTTGTAGGAACATCTACGGTAACATCCAACGAAAGTGGTTCTATTTCCAACTTGCCCGATTTCTGAGGATAAAGAACGACTCGCTTCAAAATTACATAACGGTATGGCTTTCCCTTATAGGTGCCGTTTTGGGCATTTAGGCTAGTAACCTTAATATCCTGGCTCCAAAAATTATTGTATTTAGGATTATCCAAAGGCTGATAGTTGGATACACTAATAGACGGACTCACATACAGCTTATAAACAACTGTAATGGCCTCGTTCATGTAAGGATTGCTCTTTGAGACTTCCGCTACCAAATGAAGGTTTTCATCTGCAATATCGTCTGCGGTCATTTGGTCGCTAGGCTTATCTACGGCAGCGGTAACTTCAACAACTTCAGGGAGCGATTTATAGGTTTGTCCACCGATGACTATGGTGGCTTGTTTTATAGTGAACTTGCCCTTGGCTGTAGGAGCCAGGGTGTAGGAGTAGGATTTGGAATAGCTACGTACTCCGTTTATCCAAGAAGAACTGATAGATTGTGATGGCCCCATAAGTACTTTAAAACCAGAAAAATCAGGCGGAGTAAAATTATCGCCATCCTTATTCATGGTAAAATCTACCCTTAACCGCTCGTTAAGTCCTAGTTTGGGTTTACTTAGCTTCATCTCAAACGTAACGGCAGCGGCATCCTGTGCTTTTAAAACAAAGGCAAACAGGAGTAAGCTAAAAAATACGATACCTTTCTTAAAATTCATCTTTGTTATTACCAGTCCTTTTCCGTTTTTACTTTTGCCCCCTGTACTTTTTTTGCATCAATTTTTTCCTGTACTTTCTTTTCTGCGTTTTGCATGGCACGTAACAGATTTTCTATTTGTTGTTTGGAGAGTTGATTTGGTCTAGGTGCGGGTTGTTCTTTAGGATTATCTCCTTGTTCGGGTTTTTTATTTTGTTCTTTTTTCTCGTCGCCATCACCTTCTTTAGTTTCATCTTCCTTTTGGTCTCCTTTATCCTCTTCGTCTCCCTTATCCCCTTTATCGCTCTCGTCTTTTTTATCTTTATCCTGCTCTTTTTCGTTGTCTCCCTCTTTATCCTGATTTTCTTTGTCTTGGTCTTTTTTATCGTCCTTGTTATCTTTATTTTGGTCTTTGTTTTCCTCGTCTTTTTTTAAGAGTTCCTTTGCAAGCGCTAAATTATAGCGCGTTTCCTCGTCGGTAGGGTCGTTTCTTAATGCTTCTTTATAGGCCTCAACTGCTTTAGCATAGTCTTTCCGTTTCATAAAAACATTACCCATGTTGTGGTAAGCGTTATGCTTTTCGGTTTTGACCGTTGCCGTCTCACCAGCTTCCTTAAATCTTCCGAAAGCTTCGCTATACGTTTCATTATTATAATAGGCGTTGCCCAAGTTAAATGGGGCTGCAGCGTTTTCCGGACTTTCGGAAATGGCTATCCTATAATCTGCCTCAGCAGCTACGAAATTGTCCTCTGACAGTTTCTTGTTGCCTTCCCACGTATAGTTTTTGGATTCCCTTAAGCTTTTTTCTTTTGCCTTTAGGTCATCGTCTTGCGCAACTAAGGGTATTGTTGCAAAAAACACTAGAAGTAGATACGCTATTTTTTTCATCTTAATCTATCTGTTTTTCGTTGAACAAATTCAATTTTTTCAACCATTTGGTCTTTCGGTCCAAAACAAAAATTTCTAAGAAAAGAAATAAAAGTCCGGCACCAAGAAACCATTGAAATTGGTCTTTATATTCGGCGAATTGTTTTGCTTCAAACTCCTTTTTGTCCATTTGAAGCAATTCTTCTTTAATTAGTTCTACGGCAGTCTCGGTATTAGAACCATCTATATATTTACCATTGCCCTCATCTGAAATATCAACAAGTATTTCTTCGTTTAATTTGGTAATGACCACCTCACCCTTTGAATCTTTTTTTAAACTCTCTACAACTCCACGTCGTTTTAAGGGTATGGGAGCACCTTTTGATTTCCCTACTCCTATGGTATAAATGCGGATGCCTTCATCAACAGCGTCTTCTACTGAGTTGAGGGTAGTTCCTTCTGAATGGTCTTCCCCGTCAGAAATAATA
The DNA here is from genome assembly GCA_964620945.1 of uncultured Maribacter sp. Classification (GTDB taxonomy): domain Bacteria; phylum Bacteroidota; class Bacteroidia; order Flavobacteriales; family Flavobacteriaceae; genus Maribacter. Next base: position 5,466 of record CAZUIE010000063.1, on the reverse strand, counting down.
AATAGTACTCTATTCGTCTGTTCCTCATCATCGTAAAAGGTTGTCGCTAACTCTATAGCTTCATTTATGGCCGTTCCTTGGGAACTCAACATATCGGTGTTCATACTCTGTAGGAACATTTTCGCTGCCCCGTAATCCGTGGTAATCGGTAATTGTGGAAATGCCTGTCCTGCGTAGGCAATAATTCCTATCCGGTCGCTAGCCAATTGATTAATAATTTCTGATACGAGTCTTTTTGCCTTTTCAATTCTATTGGGCGCAATGTCTTCTGCGAGCATACTTTTAGAGACATCTATGGCAAAAACGATATCTACGCCCTCTCGTTTTACCGTTTCTAGTTTGGTTCCGATTTTAGGGTTTACAAGCCCTATAATCAATCCACACAGTCCCAAAAGAAACAGGATAAGCTTTAAAGTACCCTTGTAAAAAGAACGGTTTGGCGTCAATCTTTTTAATAATGCTGCGTCGGCAAATTTCTTTTGTGTCTTTTTTTTCCAGACCAGTAAAAGCAAAAACAGCAAGATAATCACCGGGATGATGAACAGTAAATAAAAATATATTTTCTCGTCTAACTGTATCATGTTTTACACAAAACTTCTAAAAATAGTGTTTCTTAAAAACCATTCCAAAAGAAGTAAAATTCCGGCGATCCATATCCAAGGCCTAAATTTTTCCTCGTAACGGTAGTATTTAAATTCTTCTATTTCGGTTTTTTCCAATTTATTTATTTCTTCATAAATTTCTTCCAAGGTTTCGTTATTGGTCGCCCTAAAATAAGTTCCACCGGTAGCCTCGGCTATATCCTTTAATAATTCTTCATCAATTTCTACTTGTCTCATCCCATATCTAAAAGAACCGTCTGCGTTGTATGCGATGGGAGACAGGGCATTGCCGTTGGTGCCCAAACCTATGGTGTAGGTCTTAATTCCGAATTCAACGGCTAAATCTGCGGCGGTCTGTGGTTCAATAAAGCCCATATTATTGACACCGTCCGTTAAAAGAATTATAATTTTACTGATCGCCTTACTTTCTTTTAACCTATTTACCGAAGTCGCCAGTCCCATGCCTATGGCAGTCCCGTCTTCTAACTGCCCGTAGGTAATGTCTTTTAGTGAATTAAGCACAATGGACTTATCTGTTGTAATCGGTGTTTTCGTATATCCTTCCCCTGCGTATGCTACAAGCCCAATACGATCGTTGGGCCTTTGTTTAATAAAATCTGCCGCTACCTCTTTCAGTGCTGCCAGTCTATTAGGCTTAAGGTCACGGGCCAACATACTCGAAGACACATCTATGGCCATTACGATATCGATTCCTTTCGTAGTTTTTGTTCTGGTAGAAATATCCTCCGTCTGCGGTCTTGCCATGGCTACGATAATCGCACTCAACGCTAATAGCCGAAGGATAAAAAGTAAAGGCTTTAGTTTTGGCAACCAACTTTTGTAACTGAATCCTTTTAAACTTGATATGCGAACAGCTGCGGTTTCTTCACTCCGTTTAAAAAAGTGCCATGCTATTGCAAATGGCAGTAACAGAAAAAGCCAAAAGAACTCTGGATTTGCAAATGTTATATTCTCTAACATCTAAATTTCTGTTTTTACCTCAACAGTAGTTAATATTCTATCTACAATTTCTTCCGCATAGGGGTCATCATCCAACCAAGTAAGAATAACATATTGCTGAAAGCCTTTTCCCCCAAATAACAGCACTGCGTACTTTCCTTTTGTTAATTCCTTGGAATCTGGTACGGCAAACGTACCGCTTCCATAAACTTTTAAGCCTTTTACGCCGCTAACGGTATTAAATTCTTCCTGCTTAGTTATAATGTTTTTTGCACCTTGGTCTTCAAAGTTTTTTATAATCTGTTCAATGGTCTGGTTAAAATCCGGGTCTTCTTGTTCAATAAACGTAACCGAGGTGGTAGCTATAGTAAAAAGACTTTCGGCATTTCTGTAGGCAAACGCTTGCATCTCGTTAATACTAGCTTTTGCCTCTGGTGGAAGTTTAACTTCTTGTCGTATCAATACCTTGGGCGTTTCCACCAGTATTGGAGGGAATCCGTACTGGCTAGATACCCAATCGCCCTCTAGCAGTTCCATGGTAGGGTTCCCCATTAAGGAGTCTTTAAGGTAGGTGAAACCATATTTGAATCCTGCAATAGTAACGCCAATAATCAGCAAAGCCGCTAGGGTGGCTACACCTAGCATTAATTTTTTCTTTTGATTCTTACGTTCTAGTTCCTCTTGGTATTCCGCTAATTGCATCAGCTCTTCCTCGGTAGGTTCCGGAATGGCTTCATGCGTTTTTTCTACAATCTGTGCCACCAACTTTCGGTCTTGCTCGGCTACCGACATTGATGGTTTGGATTTTGCGAACTTTACTAAATCTGCGGTCTGTAGAATATTTTTAAACTGGTATATGGTATCCTTTTCCAACTCTAGCTCTCCAGAATCGCTCAAAAGCTCTAATTTTTCTATCAATTGCCCCGTGGTACTTTCCATAGCGGAAATATGGGCGTCTTCTTCTAAGTAGGAACGCACGATATCCGTTAGTTCTGAGTAATATTCCTTAAACTCGTCCTGAATTAAGTATTTGGAGTTCTCTAATTTTTTCAACTCCAAAAGGGCGCGGTCGTACGGCGGTAAAAGCGCTACTTTTTCTTCTTCGGTCAATGGTTTTTTACGCAATACGAACCAATAAAAAAGCCCACCCAATATCGCTAAGATTAAGATTCCTCCCAGAAGATACTTCCACCAATCAGGGTTGGTTTTTTCAACCGCAATTAAAGGTTTTATATCGTACATCTTTTGCGCCAAGGTATCCACTGGAATTGTTTCTACATTGATGCGCAGCGAATCGGTAAAATAACCGGTACCGTTTATTTCTATCCGCTGCGTGGGAAGTTTATAGGAGCCAGAATCAAATTGTGTTAAGGCATAAATTTTTTGTAATGTAAATCGGTCTTTTTTTCTGGTAGTATCGGTGGCGTAGGCTTCTACCGTTTCTAAAGGGGAAAAGGTTTGTCCTTCCGGAAAAATGACTTGATCGGTAGAGTCTACCTCTACTGAAATCTTCCATTTTACCTGTTCGCCTATCCGAATAAAGGTGGTATCAACTTGTGTGTTAATAATCGGCTTGGATTGAGAAAACCCCTGAAAGCCTATCAATAGTAATGCAAAAAGAATACCAACCGATAATTTCATGTTCATCGGTACGTAACTAAGGCCAAGTGGCTTTGTGTATGTAAGGTTTTTGCGCTCTAACATCATCGTCGTTTAAAATACCCCAATAGTTTTTTAACGTAACTCTCGTCTACACGGCAATCTAGCACGCCACAACCAGATTTTTTAAACGTCTCCCTAAAATAGGAAATACTTTCCCTGTGGTATTTTGCGTAGGCATTTCGTACTTTTTTAGAACCAGTATCCACTAATTTTAAGGCACCTGTTTCTGCATCCATCATTTGTACCATTCCTAGATTAGGAATACTTTCTTCTCGTTCATCGTAGACACGTATGCCTGTGACATCATGTTTGTTTCCGGTAATCTTTAAACTGCGTTCGTAATCGGATGCTATAAAATCGGAAAGCACAAAAACAATGGCTTTCTTTTTCATTACATTGGTCAAATACTTTAAGGCTTGTGCAACATCTGTCTTGTTGCTTTTTGGTTTAAACTCCAGTAATTCGCGAATGATGCGCAATACGTGGGTCTTTCCTTTTTTTGGCGGAATGAAAAGTTCTACTTGGTCGGAAAACAGAATAAGCCCTACTTTATCGTTGTTCTGAAGTGCACTAAATGCCAACGTAGCCGAAATTTCCGTGATTATTTCATTTTTAAATTGATTAGTCGTTCCAAAAAGTTCAGAACCGCTGATATCTGCCACCAGCATCATGGTAAGTTCACGTTCTTCCTCAAAGATTTTAACATAGGGCTCGTTGTATCTTGCGGTAACGTTCCAGTCTATACTGCGTACATCGTCTCCAAATTGGTACTGGCGCACTTCACTAAAGGTCATACCCCTTCCCTTGAACGTGGAGTGATATTCCCCACCAAAAATATGGTCGGAAAGACGCCTGGTCTTTATCTCTATTTTACGAACTTTTTTGAGTAATTCCTTAGTATCCATGCTATTAGTTGGCAGTATTCAGTATCAGTTGGCAGTTACTGCAAACAATTTAATACTGCTTACTACTACTGCCAAATGAGAGCTTAGCTCTAGGGTACTTCGATTTCGTTCACGATTTTATTTATAATTTCCTCCGAAGTAATATTTTCTGCCTCAGCTTCGTAGGTAATCCCCACTCTATGCCTAAGAACATCTAGAACCACGGCCCTTACATCCTCTGGCACTACATACCCTCTTCGTTTTATAAAGGCATAGCATTTTGCCGCCACCCCAAGATTGATGCTTCCTCTCGGGGAAGCTCCAAAACTAATGAGTGGTTTTAGATTTTCTAGATTGTATTTTTCAGGATATCGCGTGGCAAAAACAATATCTAGAATGTATTTTTCGATTTTTTCGTCCATATACACTTCTCGAACTGCTTGTTGAGCACTTAGGATTTGTTTTATGGATACCACTGGATTCACGGTTTCGTATTTGCCCAGAAGATTTTGGCGCATCACTAGTTGTTCCTCGTTCATCTTTGGGTAGTCTATTACCGTTTTCAACATAAAACGGTCTACCTGTGCCTCTGGTAGGGGATAAGTCCCCTCTTGTTCTACAGGGTTTTGTGTGGCCATGACCAAGAAAGGTTTGTCAAGGACAAAGGTTTCATCGCCAATCGTAACTTGTTTTTCCTGCATTGCTTCCAAAAGTGCGGATTGCACCTTAGCGGGAGCCCGGTTAATTTCATCTGCTAATACAAAATTTGCAAAAATCGGACCTTTTTTAATGGAGAAATCATTTTCCTTCATGTTGTAGATCATGGTACCTACAACATCTGCAGGTAACAGATCCGGAGTAAACTGTATTCTACTAAAACTTCCTTTTACTGCTTTTGAAAGGGTGTTGATGGCCAAGGTTTTTGCTAATCCGGGAACACCTTCCAATAAAATATGTCCTTGTCCTAATAATCCTATAAGCAACCTTTCGACCATGTGTTTTTGACCTACGATTACTTTGTTCATCTCAAGGATAAGCAAATCTATAAAAGCGCTTTCCTGAGCTATTTTCTCATTAACGGCACTAATGTCTACTGGTGTATTTTCTTCCATGTACGGGCTTGTGTTTTTTGGTAATGTCAGGTTACTATTTTAACAGTTGTGCAAATTCAAAATTTATTAGCTGAGTAGCTGTTAACGATTGGTTAAAAAATCTGAAAAGCCCCTATTTTTATGAAGTATTTAAGGGATTTCTTTTTAATTTCACTAGCTTATAAGATTGAGTGAAGGCAATATAGGTAACAATCACCATCCCCGCACTGATAATGGCAGAAATATTAATGTTAAGTCATATTTTAC
>CAZUIE010000062.1:11877-19123 GCA_964620945.1 uncultured Maribacter sp. | reverse complement strand
TAATAGCGACAGATCCTGAATATAAAATCACTGGTAGTAGTACAACCACATATCCTGTTAAAAAGAGTCCAGAGGTTAGTGTTTTAGTTGTCACATCAAATCTATCTGCAAGAAATTGGGGTACTGTTGTTAGTCCCCCCTTTAAATATCTAGGCAATAAAAGTACAGCTGTTACGACCATGGCAATAGCCGCCAAGGTTTCCCATGCCATTACGGACAAGCCATCTTTATAGGCGCTACCGTTAAGCCCTACAATTTGCTCGGTAGAAAGGTTGGTCAATAAAAGTGAGCCCGCTATTACGCCCGCCGTAAGACTCCTTCCTCCCAAAAAATAACCGTCGGAGGATTTCTCATTAGTCGACCTTGTGGCATACCACGCTATGATCGCTACTAAGCTGGTAAACCCTACAAAAGAAAATATCGCTAAAAAATCCATAAAATAGTGGTTGTTTGGTTTGTTATGTATAAAAAAATATAAACTAGTTTATACACCATTAAGCTTAATGTTAAAGGTTTTTAGAAATAGTTAATAGCAACTAATATAAAACATCCTAAAGAAGCAGACCAATTTTCATTTGATTATTAGTATTGGTCTTTGTCAAAGTAGAAATTCATCATGTTTTAGCTCATTTTTAGTTTAACTCAAAAAAGGCGAAAACTTTTACTATTTTTTTAAACAACAACCAACAGAAATTATCATGCGGAAAATAGTTTTTCTTATATTATTATTATTTTGGGCAGATCGTTGTGCTTAAACACCGGGTCAATACAGAAATCAATCAACTTGTCCGAAGGTTTGGCCATCTGTAGCTACCATTTTGTCAAAAAATAAGTTAGCAAAATTCTTTTTTGATTTTATCTACCACGGTTTGGGCCAATTTTTCCTTGCTCTCAACGGTCCATCCCGCTACATGAGGTGATAACAGTACATTATCCATTTTTAATAGTTCTTGAAAGGCGCTGGGCATATTGGAGTTTCCTTCCGCTGTTTTGAACATATCCTCAAAAGAGGTTTTTTCATATTCCAGTACATCAAGACCTGCACCCAAAATTTTGCCGGAGTGTAATGCAGCGACCAAGTCTTCCGTTCTAATACATTTTCCCCTGGCTGTGTTCAATATCCATAGCGGGTGATGAAATTTCTCAATAAACTCAGTATCTATCATGCCTATGGTAGCTTCTGTTTGCGGTACGTGCAAACTCAGTATTTCTGTTCTTTGCTGTAATTCCATAATGCCCACCTGTCTGGCGTTTTCGTCTTCTACACCACCTTGGATATCATAACAGATAACATCTACGTCAAAACCACGTAGTTTTTTCGCAAAGGCTTTACCCATGTTTCCATAACCGATGATTCCTACAGTTTTACCATCGAGTTCTAAACCCCTGTTGCCTTCTCGGTCCCAAATACCATTTCGTACTTCATTGTCTGCCTTATTCAATTTGTTGAATAGCGAAAGCAACATTCCTAGGGTATGTTCCCCAACCGCATTTCTATTCCCTTCAGGTGCTGCAGCCAAAAAAATTCCCTGTTCCTTGGCAAAACGAACGTCAATATTCTCTAGGCCGGCTCCTAAACGGCCAATGAATTTTAATTTGGTCGCTTTTTTAAGGAAAGATTCGTCTATGCTAAACCTACTTCTAATGATAAGGCCGTCATACCGATGTATTTTGCCTTCAATTTCAGTCTTTGTGGAGGTGTAATCTTCATCATTGGTAAAACCTAGAATATTAAATTGCTCAATGATCAAAGGGTGGTTTATGTCTACATGTAATACGTTCATTACGCTTTTAGTTTAGGGTAGTTTGTTTGTGTCAATTCATGCTTTACTGTTCCGGTGTGTGCAGTCTCTAACTTCTCAATTAATAATAAGTGTACTTCTTCTCCGTTTTTTGTGGAAGGGCAGTGTTCTACCCCTTTGGGGACGACGATGATTTCTCCTTCTTTGACCACTTCTGTCCTGTCCCTAAATTTCATGTACAAGGTTCCTTTGAGGACTTGAAAGAGCTCGTCTTCGTTTTCGTGGGAATGCCAAACGAATTCATCTTGCACCTTTGCCAATAGAACTTGCATATTGTCTACCGTAGCAATTTGGTGTGGATGCCATTGCTTTGTGAAAAGGGCATGTTTTTCTTTAAGGTTGATGGGTTTCATACATATTTGTTTTTTATTTGCAGGTGGTTATAGTTGTTTTGCATTGTGGTAAGGAGCAAACTACCATGTAATGCGTAAAGCCCGACCATACTTCTTTTCGGTTTGGAATGTCCTAAATTCCCAAAACAGTTTTAGCGATCATAAAGTAAATAAGAATTCCAAAAATATCATTGCTAGTGGTTATAAACGGACCTGTAGCAATAGCGGGGTCAATACCTCTTTTGTGTAAAAAAAGGGGTGTAAAAGTGCCTATGAACCCTGCAACCACGATTACCGCAATCAAAGAAATGGATATGGCCAGCGCCGTAAGAAAATCCCCTTTCCAAATCCAAGTAAATAATAGAAGTAGTGCTGCCAGTATCACTCCGTTTAGAAGTGCCAACAACATTTCTTTTATCAACCTGTTGCCTATACTCCCTTTAATATCGTCGTTTGCCAAACCTTGAACGATAATGGCACTGGATTGTACGCCAACATTACCTGCCATCGCTGCTATAAGAGGCGTAAAGAGAAACAAGATGGTGTATTGTTTGAACATTTCTTCAAAACCGCCCATGATAACAGCTGCACCCGCACCACCAAAAAGACCTAAGATAAGCCACGGTAATCGGGCACGGGTCAAATCCCAAATGCTATCATCTGCTTCTACATCTTGCGAGATACCGGCTGCCATCTGATAATCCTTATCGGCTTCCTCACGTATCACATCGACAATATCGTCAATGGTAATGCGGCCTACTAATCTGCCAATTTCATCTACAACCGGAATAGCTTCCAAGTCGTATTTACTCATGATCTTTGCAACCTCCTCTGGCTTTTCGTTCACATTTACGTAATCGACCTTGGGAATATAAACATCCTTTATTTGAGCCGTATTCTTTGCTGTCAAAAGGTCTTTTAAGGACAGCCGACCCATAAGCATATCGTCTTCGTTTACTACATAAATCGAATGTACGCGAGTAACGTTTTCTGCTTGAAGCCTCATTTCCTTAACACAGGCAAGCACGTTCCAGCTATCTAGAACCTTTACAAGCTCTTTTGCCATGAGCCCTCCTGCGGAATTTTCGTCGTAACGTAAAAGATCAACAATATCCTTGGCATGTTCTCGGTCTTCTATTTCAGAGATAACCTGTTGCACGATTTCTTGTGGAAGTTCTCCTATAATATCGGCAGCATCATCCGTATCCAGTTCTTCAAGTTCCCCTGCAATTTCTTTAGAGGATAAATTGCCCAGAATGCCTTCCCGTACGTCCTCGTCCAACTCGGTAAGCACATCGGAGGTCTTATCACTGTCCAATAATTTTATGAGATAGGTTGCCTGCTCCTCGTTAAGTTCATTGATGATTTCTGCAACATCTGCATAGTGTACATCTTCTAACATTGTAGTAAGGGCAGTATCTCCTTGAGATTCAATCAGCTGCTCTATCTCTTCTACAAGTTCGTCTGTGAGTTTAAAGGGTGTCATCTGCTATCTTCTTGGTAAGTGCTATAAATTCTGCTACGGCAAGCTGTTCTGGACGCTGGTCAAATATAACATCTTCTTTAAGAATATCTGAAAGGGCAAGGCTTTTTAAGCTGTTTCTAAGTGTTTTTCTACGCTGGTTAAAAGCCGTTTTTACCACAGTATAGAATAGTTTCTCATCACAGTGCAACTCAAAATCCTTTTTTCGGGTAAGTCTAAGCACACCCGATTGTACCTTGGGCGGTGGGTCGAATACCTGTGGATGCACCGTAAATAAATATTCCGCATCGTAAAACGCCTGTGCTAAAACGGATAGTATTCCATAGGTTTTACTTCCATGGGTCGCACATATACGCTGCGCGACTTCCTTTTGGAACATGCCGGAGAATTCGGGAATTTGTTGGCGCATCTCCAACATTTTAAAGACGATTTGTGTGGAAATGTTGTAAGGAAAATTACCTGTTATGGCAAACTGTTCATTACCAAAAAGGGAATACAGATCGTACTTTAGAAAATCGGCTTCTATGACTTTAAACGAACCTTTTCCTTGTAAGACTTTTGGGTGCTCCAAAGGAAAACTATGGTTGAGGTATATTATAGAGTCCGCATCCAAATCCATGGCCACCAAGTCTATTTCCCGTAATAAGAGATATTTAGTAAGCACACCAGTTCCTGGTCCAATTTCTATGACATTGGTACAATGTTCAAGCGTTAAGGTCTCAGCTATTTTCTTGGCAATGTCCTCGTCCTTTAAAAAATGTTGCCCAAGGTGTTTTTTTGCTTTAACTGGTCCTTTTTCTTCGTATTTTTTTCGGAAGGGTTCTCCCTTTTTCTTCTTTTTCTTACCCATTGCCTTTCGTTCCTCCTAAGTGTTTTTTGCTTTGTAAGCCGATGCTTTTTTACCCGATACCAAGGTTATTTCTATGCGTTCATAGGCGGCTCCTTCATACGCATCTGCCTTTTCTAATTCTTCCGGACTTAAGGTGTAGGTCATACCTTTTATTTTATCTTTTTGATTTTGTGTATGCTCTAGCGTAGGGTAGCGACCCGCTACTTTTTGTGCGGCTATCCTATACGTGCTCAAGGTGTCTGGAGTTCCCGTTAGTACTCTTGAAAAAACACCGAGCTGTACTTCTTTATCCTGTAACGTTCCGTATGTAAAAACCTGATGTGTGGCACTTGTGCGCATAACTTGAGTTTCATGAACTACTTCCAACTCAGTCCTAAAGGCGACGAATCTTCCAGCAAACATAGTATTTGCTTTCTGTCGCAAATGTGTAGCATCCTCTTGGTAATAGCTTTCCAATAGTTCCTTACTGGCCGCCGTAAACTGAACCGAATAGGTAACTCCGCCCATATCCTCTTCCACAAGTACTTTACTCATTTTTGCATTAAGGAATTTACCTGTATTAAGAACATCGGGAATGTGTTTTTCCTTCATCCAATGTACCCACTGGTTTTCTGCACTCTCCTCTATGTTGGTAGTTACGTTATATATGAGCATCACTAATAATTTTGTCGTTTATACAAAAGTTGACATGTTTTATGGTTGAGGTTTAAAAAATCAATAATTGAAAAGGTGTTTATAGGTTGATGCGTTTTGAGTTTATGAAGTTGAGTCTGATGCTTACTGCAAATATAATTTGGCTGCAAAATAGTCTATAAATTAAAAACCGAACATGATGTTGTTCCCTTTTTGTAGAGTCGCTTTTACCGGCACCGAACACATTCACTTGTCAAGGTTATTACCACAACTGCAAACTGCTAATGTCCACTAAAAAATACCCACTAATTAACGACATCCCCACGCAACATTCTAAAATTCTTTCGGGCTTGGGGAAAATAGTAACTGTCCTGATAGTTGTAAATAATCTTTTCGTACTGCGATTTGGCCCTATCGGGCTGATTCAGTGTTTTTCGGTAGAGTTCGCCCAAGGCAAAGTAGGCATCGTCCGCCAATATACCGCTACCATAGAATTCTATAATCTTTATGTAGTTTAATTCCGCAGCTTCGTACTTTTTTTGTAATTCCAATAATTGCGCCTGTTTCAATAGGGCTTCATCCTCAATTTTTTCGCCTTTATGGTTTTGTAGTATATCTTCTAGTACATCTACAGCTTCCTGCGTTTTGTTCCGGTAGGAGAGGAAATCGGCCCGAGCATATTTTTTCAATGCTGTTTGAGTCGAATCCTCCAGGGAGTTGTCCGAAATCAATAAACTTAACTGCATGGCATCATTGGCGATAAGTTGGGAAGTGGAGCCACGGAGCACTTTTAATTGGGTCAGCGCCCACTCAAAGTCACCCTTGTAAAAACTAGTTTCGGCTACTTTGTATCTTGCGTTCTGTCCTAATACATCGTTTTTTAGCTTTTGTTGTACTTGTGAGAAGTAAATTAAGGCCTCATTGAACTTTTTGTTATAGACTAAAATATCTCCTAAGGCTAACTTTATATAGGCAGTTCCTCTTTGATTTAAGGGAAGCTCTAAAGAATTCTTTAAAATATCAATGGCAGGTTCTGGGTCGTCTTTTTTAAAGGTTAGAAAATTTGCATAGGCCACTTGTAACTGCAGGGTTTGGGTCTTATAACCGTGAATTTCAATTAACGTCTCATATTTTTGTTGGATGGTTTCCAATTTATTTTTCTTGGCATCCTGTAAATCGATATCTATAAGGTTTAGCTCCGCATCTAAAACCGTAACCACATTGTTCGATTCTTTTATTATGTATTCAAAAATATCGCGAGCTACCTCCATATGGTTTTCATCCAAGGCCAGTCTTCCCAAATTTTCCAAGCGTAAGGTGTTGCCACCTTCCATTCGTCTGTAAATGGCTTTCTCCTGCCTAAACGCACTGCTGTACTGTTGTTGTTGCACAAAAAGCCAACTTAACAATTCGTTCCAGATAACATCCGGATTTTGCTGTACGTTTTCTAGTAAAATGGTTTTGAGTGTAACGTTATTATAGCTTTCCGGGTCCGACGTTACAAAAGCATCGATACTTCTAAGGATGTTCGATTTGGATGTTTTACCGTTCCGCATTAAGTTAAGGTAGGAACGGTACATTTTATCAACATTACCTTGTTCCCCATAAATACGGGCTAACTGAAAACTATAGTCCATTTTAGGATTCAGTTCCATAGCTTTTTGATAAGCGGAAATTGCATTATCCAGTAGGCTGTACTTTTGAAACTGATAGCCTAGGGCATAGCCATAATTAGGATTTTCGGAAATAGTTTTCAGTGCTTGGTTGAAATATGTAGTGGCTTGTTCCGTGGAATCTTGCAGGGTGTAGTTATAACCGAGTTCAATAAATAGGGTTGGATGGGGATTCTTGTCCTCTAAGCGTTTTGTTAAATAATTTTTTGCATCCTCGTAGCGCTCCAGTTGTTGGTAACATGCTATGAGACCTTGAAGATAGTCGGTTCTTCTGGGACTTTCCGATGTCAATTTTTCGTAAAAAACTACTGCTTTTTCAAAATCACCATCATCAAAGTACTGTTTGGCCAAAAAATCTTCTTGGGCAGATGTATGGGGAATTAGCGCAAAAAACGCAAGCAGGATTAAATAGATACGCATACCCAAAGATAAGGAGAATGGGATAAGAAGGTGTTAAAGAAATTGCAAGTTTA
>CAZUIE010000062.1:6120-11777 GCA_964620945.1 uncultured Maribacter sp. | reverse complement strand
ATACCCAAAGATAAGGAGAATGGGATAAGAAGGTGTTAAAGAAATTGCAAGTTTAGCGTAAGGAATTGTTGGGCATACGCATGCAGCTGGGAGTGCTAGCTTACAGCGCATGCAAAACGTGCAACTCGTCTATTTGTAGAGAAAACAATAGTACGGTTTAGCATGAATTCATATAAGCGTAGTAGTCGTTCCAAACAGGGGAATAATTGTTTTTTGGATGCCAAACCAACCGTATTTTGGTTATAGTCTGATTATTAAATTTGCATCCATAAAGCGACACATTTTGGTTATTTTCGTGAGTTAGCCAGGTTATAAGCTCACTTTCGAAATCAGAGCGGGCAATAGGTTCTTGAGGGGCGTAACCATCGTTTACAATGCCTGGCGAAAAAGAACCGTTTTCATAAAAAAGTTCAGGTTTGTTATACAGGGTATTGAGCTGATATGCTAATCTATTTTATCAAACCCACAATAGGGTATTAGTACTTCAGGAATTTGAATCCCATCTGCCGTTTGGTAGTTTTCTAGGATTCCTGCCAATACTCTTGGGAGTGCCAAGGAGCTTCCGTTAAGTGTATGCGCTAACTGACTTTTTCCATTTTCGTCTTTGTAACGAAGTTTTAAACGGTTGGCTTGGTAGGTTTCAAAATTTGAAACCGAACTAATTTCTAGCCAGCGGTCCTGGGCGGTAGAAAACACCTCAAAATCATATGTAAGTGCAGCAGTAAAGCCCAAGTCGCCACCGCAGAGGCGGAGCACTCTGTAGGGTAGTTTTAGCTCACGAAGAATGTCTTTCACGTGATCTACCATGCCGTCCAAAGCTTCATAAGATTTACTTGGGTGTTCTACCCTTACAATTTCTACTTTATCGAACTGGTGTAAACGGTTTAAACCACGAACATGTGCCCCATAGCTTCCGGCCTCTCTTCTAAAGCATGGGGTGTAGCCCGTATAGGTTACAGGAAAATCGTTTTCGTTTAAGATAACATCCCTAAAAATATTGGTAACGGGCACTTCAGCCGTTGGAATTAGGTACAGGTCGTCCGCCGTAACGTGGTACATTTGTCCTTCTTTGTCCGGCAACTGTCCTGTTCCGTAACCGGATAGTTCATTTACTAGGTGTGGCACCTGTATTTCCGTATAGCCAGCAGCAGTATTCTTATCTAAAAAATAGGAAATTAGGGCCCGTTGTAATCGTGCACCTTTACCTTTGTATACAGGAAATCCAGCTCCGGCAATTTTAACGCCCAGCTCAAAATCTATGATGTCATATTTTTTTGCTAATTCCCAATGAGGTAGGGCATCGGTAATCAATTCAGGTATGTCCCCCTCATTAAAAATTTCTTCATTATCAGCTTCTGAACTGCCTGCGGGTACCGAGCTGTGCGGTATGTTTGGTATTTGGTATAGCAATGATTGTAACGCATCCGCCGTTGTACTTAGGTCTTCGTTCAGTTGCTTGGATTCCTCTTTTAAAGCTGCTGTTTTTTCTTTTAGAACGTTGGCTTCTTGCGCTTTGCCAGTTTTGTACAGTATGCCTATTTCTTTTGAAAGTGTATTCGACTCTGCCAAAACGGAATCTAAATGCGTTTGGGTAGCACGTCTTTTTTCATCTAGTTGCAATACCTCTTCAAGTAATACGCTTCCATCGATATTTCTTTTTTTGAGATCCGTAATCATCTGCTCTTTTTGCTCTCTGATAGCCTGTAACTGTAACATGGTATTGCTGTTTAAGTGTGCAAATTTAAACTAATCTTGCGATTTAAAATAAATACCTTTACTCTCTATAACGATCAAACAAGTAGCTTATGGTTTTTGAACATTTTGCGATAAACGTAACGGAAGTTAAAAAAGTATTGAATTGGTACACTACCCATATTGGACTTACCATCAAATCCGAACAAAAAGAGCCGCCCTACATGAACTTTTTAGCAGATACTACGGGTAGGGTCATTATCGAGTTTTATCATCGGCCAGATGCTGTAATTATCGATTTTGCTATCGAGCATCCGCTCACCTTCCACATCGCTTTCGTTTCGGAGAATTCACAGAGTGATAGGGAGCGTTTGGAAAAACAAGGTGCCCTATTCGTGGAAGAAATAAAAAAGGAAGATGGAACCCATATAGTGATGTTGCGCGATCCTTTTGGAATGCCGTTACAGCTTTGTCAACGAGCGATGCCATTTTAGTGGATGTAAGCAACTTCTAGAACCTGGCAGGTCTACCAAATTTAGTGTAGATAGCTATTTATTCTTCCCGTTTAAGGGTGAAGGTGAAATCCACTCATGATGCTGGAATGGCAACCATGGCGTATTCGCCAAATCTGTTTTTGGGTCTATAAATGGAGCATATGGCCTGCCGTTTACACTAACCAAGGAGTTTTCTAAATACACGGACATATTTTCCCCATTTTGAGCGTATTCTTTTTTTAGATACCTAGCAAATTGCCAAGCAAAATCGGGATAGGCAAAAACTTTACGTTGCTGACTGCCGTTTAAAAATTCCTTGGGGTTTATTATGGTTTTTTCTCCGGTTGCATTGTTCACCACCTTGAATTCGCCTTTTCCCGTTCTGCTACGGAGCATCATACGCCAACTTAGTCGGTGGCCTTCTTCGGTCCAGAGGACGTTATCTTCTATAACGTAGTGGCGAACAGGAAGGAGTAATTGAATGATGAAGTAAAGGCCTAATACTCCGATAATTTTATTTTTATACCTAGGAATTACTATTTCATTTGCCGTGTACGGTATTTTATTTTTAAAAAAGATGCGGCGTATAGTTTCCGGTTCAAAGAAAAAGACACTAAACGCCAAGGATAGGAAAGGAAAAATACCGATTTGAAAAACAATGGAATTAAACAAATGAAAAAAGATAGAAAGAATGAAAGCTACCTTGCGTGTACGTTTCCACAGAAGGGCGGGAATAATCAATAAATCGAATAGAATGCCGGATGTTCCAATAATTTTGTGAGCCCAATCTTCTTGCAGTAGTTCCCCGATAAGCGGATAATTGGCTACGGGTTTCATTAAAATACGAATCATACTAAAATCTAGCCAATCACCGTATAATTTTGCAATCGATGCGTACACATACACAATAAAGAGTTGTAAAACAATAATCCACTTCACATAGGAAAACATGGCATCGGTTTGCTGTCCCGGGTTTTTTTTAATGTCATACGAATAGCTTTTGTCCGCTGGAACAACGCACATAAATAGGGAAATTAGTACTAATAGATAATAATGGTTGTTGTACGCTGTCTTTTGCATTAGGTATACTGCGGTCCAGAGTACGGTAAAGGAAATAATACTGAACCGGTATTTGAAACCTATTGCTATGCAGAGACCCAATAGACCCATAATGGAAAAGTATACATACATTCCAACACCCGGCAGAGGTTGTAGCCAGTCAAAATCTATAAAGGGAAAATTGAAACGGGGGTCAATTAGATTTCTACGAACCCATCCTGTCATAATTGCACCAAAGCTCTCACATGCGATTAGGAACCCAAAGAAGATTCGAAAGATGATTAAGGGGCTGTTGTCCATTTTCTGAAATAGCAACCTGTTCCACATAATTATTTGGATATCAACCGAAGTGAAATTTCTCTATCCTTTGCTAATTGTCCTTTTAGGGCATCCAAAGAATCGAATTTTTGTTCGTTCCTTAGTCTATGTAACATATCTATTTGAATAGTGCGGTCGTATAGATTTTCGTTGAAATCGAAGAAATGGATTTCTATGGTTTTGAACTTGCCATTTACGGTAGGGTTATAACCAATGTTCATCATACCGTACACAACTTTACCGTTAAGCGTACTTTTTACAGTATATGCGCCTGTTTTGGGAATTAGTTTATATGACTCATCAATAGTTAGGTTAGCGGTAGGGAAATTAAGTTGACGGCCTAAGCCTTTTCCTTTTGTAACGGTGCCTGTGAGCATATAATTATATCCTAGATAGGTATTAGCTGTATCTACGTCTCCTTCTTCCAACGCCTTTCTAATTTTGGTGGAGCTTACGGAAACTTCTTCTATTTCTTGTGCCTGGATTTCTTCTACCGAAAAATCCAATATGTTTCCAAAGGCAATTAAATCGGTAATGTTGGCCGTTCGATTACGGCCAAAACGGTGATCGTAGCCTATGATTATTTTTTTCGCTTTTAGACGATTGACCAACAAATCTCTAACGAATTCTGTTGCCGTTAATCTAGAAAATTCGGTGGTAAAAGGATGAATGACTAATATGTCCAAGCCCATATTGGCCAAGATGGTTTGTTTTTCCGTTATGGTATTCAAGAGCTTAATATCCGCATCTTTTTGTAGTACCATCCGCGGATGCGGAAAAAAGGTAAGTACTGCGGATTTTAGCTTAGCCTCTTTGGCATGGTTTATGACTTTTTCAAGTATTTTTCTGTGTCCAATATGCACCCCATCAAAAGTGCCTATGGTAATGGCAACAGGTTCTTGTGCTTTGTATTCGAAAATGCTCTGGACTGTAATCACGTATGATGGAAAATAAAAGAACTATATTTGAAACTTGAGATAAAAGCTCCCTCAATGAGTACAAAATTACGCTTAGTTTTTTCAATTACCATGGTATTTGTCTCCTTTTATGGGGTCGCTCAAGGTAATTATTGGAAGGACACTGAGTTAAACCGAGCAGAGGAACGGGCTACTTTTGAGGAATTTGCAATCGAAAAGGCAACCGCTTATACCTTGGATGAAACCCAGTTTAAAAATCAATTGGGAGCTATGTCCAAGTCGCGTAGCAGTAACAGAATAGTTTATTTTCCCGACGAAAATGGGAAGCAGATTCCCTTTGAGGTAATCGAGGCCAGTACTTTTTCTACTGCCTTGGCAAAAAAATACCCCAATATTAAATCGTACAAAGGCCGAAGTACCCAAGGTGATGGAAAACGCATCCGTTTTAGTGTGTCGCATAAGGGAATTCATAGTATGATGTCTACCACTGGCAATGGTGGCTCTATTTTTATGGAGAAAGGGGGTAAAGGTAAATATGTACTTTATCACGCTAAAGACCGTACGGCAAAGGAAGCATTTGTTTGTTATACATCTCCTGAAATCTCAGAAATAGGAAATAGCTTATCGGCACGTTTGGTAGACGGGCAGGAATTACGAAAGTTCAGACTTGCCATTGCTGCATCCGGTGAATATACGAGCTTTCACGGCGGTACCAAGGTCGATGCCATAGCTGCGATAAACGCTACGGTTACTAGGATTAATGAAGTTTTTGAAAATGATTTGGCGGTTACCTTGGAGTTGATCGGCACTACAGATGAAGTTGTCTACTTGGACGCTGAAACCGACCCTTTTACGGGTAATCTAAGTTCTCAGACCCAGAATACATTAGATACTGTCATCGGTGAGGCAAACTACGATATTGGCCATCTATTTAATCAAAGGGACAACACCTTGGATGGTAATGCGGGATTTGTAGGCGCGGTTTGTCGCAGCGGTAGAAAGGGTAGTGCTTATAGCACGCTGTCGTCGCCACAGGGAGAAGCTTTCGCTATAGATTTGGTAGCGCATGAGATGGGGCATCAATTAGGAGCAAATCATACGTTTTCCCATATTTCCGAAGGGACTTTGACACAAGTAGAGCCTGGCAGCGGTACAACTATTATGGGGTATGCGGGAA
>CAZUIE010000062.1:0-6020 GCA_964620945.1 uncultured Maribacter sp. | reverse complement strand
ACTTTGACACAAGTAGAGCCTGGCAGCGGTACAACTATTATGGGGTATGCGGGAATTACGGGAGCAGATGATGTAGCACAGAACAGTGATGCTTATTTTCATTATATCAGTATTGTTCAGATACAAGAATATTTGGAAAATATATCATGTGGCGAAACGATACCTTTGCTTAACTCACCACCCAGTTTGGTAGCTGTTACAGATGTTACCATTCCAAAAGGGACTCCCTTTGTACTTACTGGGAACGCTTTGGATACAGATAGTGCCGATGTTTTGTCCTACGTCTGGGAGCAAACCGATAATGGTATTGTTACACAAGCCACTTTTGGTCCTACAAGTCCTACTGGAGCGCTATTCAGGTCGTTACCGCCCAGTTCTTCGCCGTCCCGTTATTTTCCAAAGTTGGAACGTGTGGTTTCGGGTGATTTAACCCAAGATATGCCTATTTTAAATGGAGCTTGGGAGACCCTATCTTTGGTAGAGCGAGAACTAAATTTTGCATTATCGGTTCGGGATAATGCTATAAATGGAGGACAATTAATTTCGGATGAAGTAGCAGTTTTTGTAACTAATAATGCAGGTCCTTTTGCAGTCACTTCACAGGAGACAGCAATTTCTTATGTGGCCGGTGAGGTAGGTACACTTACATGGGATGTTGCCAACACGAATTTAGCTCCGGTTTTTGCGGAGACAGTAGATATTTTTCTTTCTACCGATGGTGGCCAGACATTTTCGGTAACAGTAGCTGAGGATGTGTTGAATGACGGTGTTTATGATTTTGTGATACCTGGAGTTCCGACTACCAGCGGTAGATTCATGGTTAAAGCATCGGAAAATGTATTTTTTGCCTTAAATAGTGCAAATTTTAGTATTGTACCATCGGAAGTAATTCTCAATGTTGCAAAATTAGATTATGAGATATGTCAACCAGATGACTTGGTCGTGGATTTTATCTATAATACCGATTTAGGTTTTATGGAAGAAAGCACGTTTAGTGTAGTTGGAGCACCAGCCGGACTCACGGCGGTTTTTTCAAGCCCAACTGCTACTGATAATGATACTCCGGTAACGATTACCTTCTCTGGAGCAGGAAGTCTTCCGGTGGGTATCTATCCTGTTCAGATAGTTGCTACATCGGCGAGCGTAACTAAGGAAATCACTTTAAACCTTACCATCTTTGATACTAATTTTACAGATGTGGTGTTTACAGCTCCTTTAAATGGGGCAATGGATGTATCAACCGAGGTTGTTTTACAATGGGAACCTAATATTAGAAACACTGGATACGATGTGGAAATAGCAACAGATATAGCGTTCACAAATACCATAGAATCTGTTACTGTTACCAATGACTTTTACACACCAACTAATCTTGAGAACAATGCAAGTTATTTTTGGCGCGTAAAGCCCAAAAATAGTTGTGGAGAAGGTACATTTGGACCACCGTTTAGTTTTAGCACCATAGTTTTTAATTGTGATACGGTAGCCGCTTTTGATGTGCCTTTGGAAATATCGCCAATAGACACCCCTACGATTACCTCAAAAATTGTGTTTTATGAAGACTTGCCAATTGCGGATATTAATGTGGCGTTGAATGTAGAGCACAGTTTTTTAGCAGATTTACAGATTAGTCTTACCTCACCTGCCGGAACCATAGTGGTACTCGCTTCTAGCTCTTGTAACGATTCAAGAAATATCAATGCTGTTTTTGACGATGACGCACCAGAATTTGTCTGCGGTGGAAATCCGGCAATAAGTGGAACAGTGGCCCCTTTAGGCTCGTTAAGTTCTTTTAATGGCGAATCTATATTAGGGGAGTGGGTGCTGGAAATAAAGGATAACGCCGCAGCTGATGGTGGTCGATTGAATTTGTTTTCAATGGAAGTCTGTGTTGAAGGAGATTTTAGGCCGGATTTGGATAACGATGGTGTTTTTGATGATGGAGACGACTTATGTTTGGACACCCCAGCGGGTCAAGAAGTGGACGCATCAGGATGTCCTATATATCGATTTACAAATCAGAATTTCAATATTAGCCTTGAAAGTGAAACTTGTAGGAATAATAATGATGGTAGCATAACAATTATACCTAAGGTTGGGCTAAGTTACGAAGCTACCGTTGTTGGAACAGGGCTAGACCAAACACAGGGTTTTACCAATACATTTACGCTATCCGATTTAAGTGCTGGAACCTACACCGTTTGTATAAATGGAACGGACGGTACCATTGTTTATGAGGAGTTCTGTACGCAGGTGGTAATCTCCGAACCCGATGCACTGAGCGTTACTTCAAAAGTATCTGGCGACGGCACAAAACTTACCGTTGATCTTATAGGTTCGGATTTTTACAATGTAGAGCTTAACGGAGAAGTTGTACAGACACAGGCACCAAGTATTACTTTGGATCTTAAAAATGGAATCAATAGTTTAAAAGTATATACCGATCTTCCCTGTCAAGGAGTCTATAACGAACAATTTATACGTTCTGATGGGCCCTTGGTATTTCCAAACCCGTTTAAGGATATCGTTCGGGTATATTTTGGGAGTGAAGCTTCTACGGTATCCATAAGGATATTTTCGGCGGATGGCAGATTTATAAAAAGTAGTCTATTGGAGATAGGTGCCAACGGAACCCAAATAGATTTGGGATCACTTGCTAATGGGCTCTACTATGTTCAGCTTATCGGGGAGGGAATAAAAACGACTACTAAAATCATTAAGGAATGATACGGAATATCTTTTTCATGGTCGCATTGTTGGGCTTGGTTATGGGTTGTGGCAAAAAGGATGCCCCTAAACCTCCGGGCCAAGTACAGTTGGTGTTTCCTGAGAAAAATTCCGAATGTACTACAGGGCAATCTTTAGGTGCAACAACGAGTAGGGTAACGTTTAGATGGCAGGAGGCCAAAAATGCCAAGACCTATGAATTAAGGGTGACCAATTTAAACGTTGGAACCACACAGACCATAAGCACGGCTACAACATCGGCTAATTTACCCATAGAGAAAGGGGTTCAGTTTGCCTGGCAAGTTCGATCACGAAATAACCAGGTAGAGGAAAGTATCTCCAGTGAAGTTTGGAATTTTTATAACGCTGGATCCAATACTTCTTTTGCACCTTTTCCTGCCGATATTTTAAGTCCAAGGATGTCTCAGCGGGTTTTTAAGGATATAAACAACGAAGTTACCTTATCCTGGTCTGCTAGCGATTTGGATAATGATATCGAGGATTTTGAAGTGTATCTGTCAACAGTTAATCCTCCCACCAACTTGGTCGCTACCTTAGGTAATACTGTTTTGGAACAAAAAGTTACCGTTGCTTCCAATACAGTGTATTATTGGAGTGTTATTACCACCGATAGTGAAGGCAATGCTACGAGCTCAGGAGTTTATAGCTTTAACGTATTATAGAGCTATTAACAATCAGGAATTGTTAAATTGATTCATGGTACGTGCTATACCTGCCAATACAAAGGAGGTGACTACTGCAGTAGATTTTTCAAGTCGCTCATCCATTAACGAGTTTTCCTCCTCGCTCCATTTCCCTAGAACATATTCTACTTGTCTGCCCTTACCAAAATCTGCACCCACACCAAACCGAAATCTATTATACGTGGCGCTTTGCAAGAACAATTGTATGTCTTTAAGCCCGTTATGGCCGCCGTCACTGCCTTTCGTCTTTATGCGTATCGTCCCGAAGGATAGGTTAATATCATCGGTTATCACCAGAAGGTTCTCCAGCGGAATCTTTTCCTTGTCCATCCAATACTTCAGTGCCTTTCCGCTCCTATTCATGTAGGTAGATGGTTTTAGGCAAAGTACACTTCGACCTTTTACCTTGAACATCCCTATATCTCCTAATTTTGCAGTTTCAAAGGTGAATTCCTCTTTAGTGGCTAAGGCGTCAAGTATCTTGAATCCAATATTATGTCTTGTGTCCTTATACTCGTCACCAATATTTCCTAGGCCTACGATTAAAAATTTCTTCATGGAGTTTTCTTCGATTAAGTAACCTTTATCTTTTTTAAATAGGGATTTAAAAAGTTTGAGCATCGATTTTAAGTCTTGTTAAGGCTATAAAAATACAAAAGCATCCCGATACCAGTATCGGGATGCTTTTTGTTGACCGGTAAAATAACCTATGGTTATTCCTGTGCAGTATCTTCGCCTGCTCCTTCTGCAGCAGTTCCTTCTTCACCTTCTTCTCCTTCTCCTTCTTCTTCATCCTCATCGACAGCAACTGCGGCACGAGCCATTTTAACTTGTACAACAGTTGTGCTATCCGGGTGTAGAATAGTGAAATCGTCGTTCAATAAAGATTCGACTATAATATTCTCGCCTATCTTTAATTTGGAAATATCCACATTAAAGAAATCAGGTAACTTGTCCGGTAAAGCTTTGATAGCCAATTTTCTTTTTCTGAACAATAGACGTCCACCGTTTCTTACCCCTGGCGAGTTTCCTTCTAATCGTACCGGGATGTTCATGGTCACTTCCTTGTCATCGAATAATTGGTAAAAGTCTATGTGCAATATTTTATCCGTAACCGGATGAAATTGAATGTCTTGCATAATAGCTCTAACCTTACCGTCACCCAAATCAACTTCAACAGTATGCGCGGCTGCGGTATACACTAAATCTCTGAACGCTAGTTCAGGTGCTGAAAAGTGTAGTGGTTTTTCCCCTCCGTATACTACGCAAGGAACCATTCCAGCATTACGCAAGGCTTTTGTTGACTTTTTGCCCACGCTTTCTCTTTCTGATCCTTTAATTGTAATTGACTTCATTATATATATTAAAAATTAATAATTCTTATTTTCACCCTCTTGGTTACATTAGAAACTTGGAGGAGATGGAATTGTTGTTATGGACCTTGTCCATTACTTCCGCAAAAAGATTGGCACAACTTAGTACCCGAACTTTATCACTTTTTATTTCTATAGGAATTGAATCTGTGATGATTAGTTCCTTAAGTTGCGATTTTTCTATTTTTTCATAAGCATCACCCGACAATAGTCCGTGGGTGGTTATGGCACGAACGCTTACAGCGCCACGTTCCATCATTAAATCCGCTGCTTTGGTCAATGTGCCAGCGGTATCTACCATATCATCTACCAATACAACATTTTTTCCTTGTACATCACCAATAAGCTCCATGTGGCTGATTACATTGGCTTTTGCCCTTTGCTTGTAACACACTACAACATCGCTTTCCAATGCTTTGGAATAGGCATAGGCTCTTTTAGATCCACCCATGTCCGGTGATGCTATTGTTAGATTTTCCAAACCTAGATTTTTCAAATAGGGTAAAAATAGCGTGGAGGCAAAAAGGTGATCTACAGGTTTTTCGAAAAATCCTTGAATCTGATCAGCATGCAAGTCCATCGTAATGATTCTCGTTGCCCCAGCAGTTTCTAACATTTTAGCCACTAGTTTTGCTGCAATGGGTACTCTGGGCTTATCTTTTCTGTCCTGTCTTGCCCATCCAAAATAGGGCATAACTGCGGTAATATGCCGTGCAGAAGCCCTTTTGGCGGCATCTATCATCAACAGCATTTCCATCAGGTTTTCTGGGCCTGGGTGAGTTGAACCTATGATAAAGATTCGGGTGCCTCTAATGGATTCTTCGAAGGAGGGTTGAAATTCTCCGTCGCTATAGCGCGAAAAAATAACTTTACCAAGTTCAGCTCCATATGCCTTGGCTATTTTTTTGCCTAACTCCATACTTTGAGTACATGCAAAAATCTTTGGTTCAGGAACTTGATATGGCATAGCTTTAAATATTTTGTCTTTAGAAGGTGAAGAAGTAGTCTTAATACCCCTGATTTCTAAGGAGGTGCAAATTTAAAAATTTAATTGGGTTGCTAAACCATAAATGTGAATAATTTTGTAGCTGTAACGAAATATTTTTCTAATTTTGCAATCCTACTTTAAATAAGCTCGAGTGGCGGAACTGGTAGACGCGCTGGATTCAAAATCCAGTTCCTTTGGAGTGTGGGTTCGATTCCCACCTCGAGTACT
>CAZUIE010000061.1:0-19282 GCA_964620945.1 uncultured Maribacter sp. | reverse complement strand
CCACAGATATGCAACAACAGATTAGCTATACTGTTTAAGGAAGAATTTGGTCGTTCCCAAAGTTCTTCGTCTGATAGTTCAAGTAAGCTCTTTTTAATCATACGCGTACTTTCGTCCATACGATAGAGCGCATTTTTAACGAATTCCTCTACCAATTGTTCTTCCTTATCCATGACTTAATATATAGTGCTCCAATTGTTTTAAACTGATTTTATTCTCATAAATCGCCTTACCGATAATCACCCCTTCACAACCCAATTTGGCCAATCTAGGTAACTCGTCAAACGTTGAGATGCCACCGGAAGCGATGAGTTTTAAGCTTGATGACTTCTTAAACGCAGTAGAGAAGTTCTCAACCGATTTTGACTGTGCTTGAGATGACATAGCTAATATCTTTTCGTATAAATCAAAAGATGGTCCTGCTAACATCCCGTCTTTACTAATATCGGTACATATTACATACTGAATCCCCTTTTCTTGGTAGGATTGTATAAAAGGCAGTAAATCTTCTTTAGAATCCTCTTGCCAACCAGATACAGCTACTTTTTCATTAAGTGCATCTGCACCTAAAATAATTTTTTCTGATCCATAGGTTTCTATCCATCTTGTAAAGGTTTCTGCATCCTTCACGGCAATACTTCCACCGGTAATTTGGGATGCGCCACTTTCAAAAGCGATGCGCAGGTCATCATCAGTTTTTAAACCACCTCCAAAATCGATTTGCAACTGAGTCTGGGATGCTATTTGTTCCAAAACCTTATGGTTTACTATATGTTTGGACTTGGCACCGTCCAGATCCACCAAATGCAAATACTGGATTCCGCTATCCTCAAATTCTTTAGCAACCTCTACAGGATGCTCGTTATATATTTTTTTGGTATTGTAGTCTCCTTTGGAAAGGCGAACACATTTACCATCAATGATATCTATGGCCGGAATAATACGTAGCCCCCTAGTCCCCGAAAGGGATACACCTTTCTTTTCGCTCATAATTTTAGAAAATTATTTAAAATCTGCTCTCCACTGTCGCCACTTTTTTCTGGATGGAACTGAGTGCCATAAAAATTGGCGTTTTGTAATGCAGCACTATAAGTTAAGCCGTAGTGGGTTTCTGCTATCGTTTCTGTGCACAGTGGAGCATAAAAGCTATGTACTAGATAAATGTATTCGTCTTCCGAAATACCAGTAAACAAATTAGATTTTAGATTGGAAATTTGATTCCATCCAATCTGTGGCACCTTTACCTTTTTGGTATCGAATTTCAGAACAGGGACATCAAAAATGCCTAATCCCTTTGTATTCCCTTCGTCTGAAGAGTTACACATGAGCTGCATGCCAAGGCAAATTCCCAATACCGGCTGAGTCAAAGTCGGAATTAAATCATGTAAACCACTTTCCCAAAGTTTTGTCATGGCGCTACTTGCCTCCCCTACACCAGGGAATATAACCTTATCGGCATTTCGTATTTCATTAATATCATTACTTAGAATGGCATCATATCCTAATCGTTTCATAGCGAATTTGATACTCTGGATATTGCCAGCACCGTAGTTTATGATGACCAAGCGCTCAAAACCCCTCCCAACGCTAGAGGGTGAACTTTTTTCAGTCTTATCTTTATTGGACTCCAAATCTTTTTTCATATTCAATTGTAATTCTCTAAAACTTAAGAGAAGTGATTATCCAACCGTTGCGCTCCTATTATTTTAACACAAAATCATAGCAGTTCCCTCCTTCGGTTTGATGGGGACATTACAACAATCCTTTCGTACTTGGCAAGACCATTTTTTCCACATCTCTTTTTACCGACATTTTTATCGCCTTGGCAAAAGCCTTAAAAATAGCCTCAATTTTATGGTGCTCATTAGTACCTTCTGCTTTTATATTTAAGTTGGCTTTAGCACCATCAGTGAACGATTTAAAAAAGTGATGAAACATCTCCGTGGGCATATCTCCAACTTTTTCTCTCCTAAAGTCAGCCTCCCAGACCAACCAATTACGACCGCCAAAATCTATAGCTACCTGAGCTAAACAATCGTCCATAGGCAAACAAAAGCCATAGCGTTCTATTCCTAATTTATTGCCCAGCGCGCTATGAAAAACCTCTCCTAATGCAATTCCAGTATCTTCTATGGTATGGTGTTCATCTACTTCCAAGTCCCCATTAACCTGTATGGTAAGGTCCATTTGTCCATGTCGTGCCAGCTGGTCTAGCATATGGTCAAAAAATGCGAGACCAGTTGTAATATTGCTTTCGCCCGTGCCATCCAAGTTTAATTCAATATAAATATCGGTTTCGTTGGTTGTCCTTTTCGTTTCTGCCGTTCTATCTTTTAGTTTTAGAAACTCATATATTTTTTCCCAATCATTTGTTTCCAAGGCAATAACAGCATCCAAATCCCCCCTTTTAACGGTAATCTCCCCAGTACCTAAATTTGTTTCATCATTAATAAATATTCCCTTTGCGCCTAGGTTTTTGGCCAGTTCTATGTCTGTTAAGCGATCCCCTATCACAAAGGAATTTTCAAGATCGTATTTATCTGAAAAGTAATCCGTTAGTAAACCTGTTCCCGGTTTTCTGGTTTTTGCATTGTCATAAGGAAATGTTCTGTCCAAAAATACTTTGTCGAAAACCACACCTTCATGCTCAAAAGATTTAAGGATAAAATTATGTACTGGCCAAAAGGTATCTTCAGGAAAAACATCAGTTCCCAAGCCATCTTGATTGGTAATCATCACCAATTCATAATCTAGCTCTTTAGCAATTTTTCCTAAGAATGTAAATGCTTTAGGGTAAAACTCCATTTTATCAAAAGCATCTATCTGTTCGTCCACAGTTTCCCTGATTATGGTACCGTCACGGTCTATGAAAAGTACTCGGCGGCCCCTGAACGGGGAACTCATATCTTTATTATTATTACTCATTCCAATGATTTTAATGCGCTGACTAATTGTTTATTTTCCTCAGATGTTCCCACGGTAAAACGCAATGTGTTTTCACATAATGGTTGGGTTGTACGGTTTCTTACCACTACTCCTTTTTTTAATAATTGATTGTACCGATGCGTTGCGTTATCGACTTTTGCCAAAATAAAATTAGCATCAGTGGGGTATATTTTAACAACAAATGGTACGGTTTTTAAGGATTTGTTCAATTTGTCCCGTTCTTCCAAAATTTTATTTACTTGGCTTTGAACCGTATTTTTATCGGCTACCCGTTCCATGGCCCGTTGTTGCGTAAGCTCGTTTACATTGTAGGGCGGCTTTATCTTGTTCAATACTGCAATAATTTCTGCAGAGGCAATACAGATTCCCAACCGAATGCCGGCCATTCCGTATGCTTTTGATAAGGTTTGGGTTATGACGAGATTTGGATACTCGGATAACTTCGAAACCCAGCTTTGTTTTGATGAAAAATCGATGTAGGCTTCATCAATGACCACCAAACCGTTGAAATTCTCCAGTAGCATCTTAATTTTTTGGGTCGATAAACTATTTCCGGTAGGATTATTTGGCGAACAAAGAAACAAGAGTTTGGAATTGCTATCTATGGTATCCAAGATAGCATCCACATTAGGTTGAAAATTTGAATCCAATAAAACGGGGCTATTTTTAACCCTATTTATTCCAGAAAGTACTTGATACATACCGTATGTAGGCGGTAAGGTAATTACGTTATCCAGTTTGGGTTCACAAAAAGCACGGAACAATAAATCCAATACTTCGTCGCTTCCATTGCCTAAAAGGATATTATCTTCCCGTACACC
The DNA here is from genome assembly GCA_964620945.1 of uncultured Maribacter sp. Lineage (GTDB taxonomy): Bacteria > Bacteroidota > Bacteroidia > Flavobacteriales > Flavobacteriaceae > Maribacter. Next base: position 15,515 of record CAZUIE010000061.1, on the reverse strand, counting down.
TTTGTCAGCGGCCAAAATAGCCTTTAAACTCCGTTGCTGTGGGTCAGGATACCGATTTACGCCATTCTCGAACGGATTTTCATTCGCATCCAGAAACACCATTTTACTGCCATCGGAAATGTATTCGTCGCGCGCCGAGGAATAAGGCTTTAAACCTTTTACGTTTTCTCGGATTATATTATTTAAATCGAAACTCATTTTAAGCTATTCAAACGAAGTGTTACTGCATTTTTGTGCGCTTGCAGACCTTCTGCTTCTGCCATGACCTCAATCGCACTGCCTATATTTTGAATTCCTTCTGCCGTAATCTTTTGAAAGGTCATGTTCTTCATAAAACTATCCAGGTTTACACCACTATACTGTTTGGCGTAACCATTGGTAGGTAGGGTGTGATTTGTGCCCGTAGCGTAGTCCCCAGCACTTTCAGGCGTATAATTACCAATAAAAACAGAGCCTGCATTCAAGGTCTTTTCTACATAAAAATCTTCGTTCGCAACACAGACAATATAATGTTCTGGTCCATATTCGTTTATTAAATCAAGAGCCGTTTCATCATTTTCTACATAAATAAGTTTGCTATTGGTTATGGCCTGTCTAGCAATTTCTTTTCTAGGTAACTTTTCCAATTGCAAAGCTACTTCGTCTTCAACTGCATCAATTAACTGTTTTGAAGTAGAAACAAGAATCACTTGACTGTCAACGCCATGCTCTGCCTGACTTAATAAATCCGATGCTACAAATGCGGGATTAGCGGTATCATCGGCTACAATCAACAATTCACTAGGGCCAGCCGGCATATCAATAGCGACACCATATTTGGTTGCAATCTGCTTTGCTACGGTCACATATTGGTTTCCAGGACCAAATATTTTATATACCTGTGGTACGGTTTCCGTACCAAAGGTCATACCTGCAATCGCCTGTATGCCCCCCATTTTTATAATTTTAGTTACGCCACAAAGCGATGCTGTGTACAAAATAGCTGGGTCTAATTTCCCTGCCTTATTTGGTGGCGAACAGAGCACAATTTCGGTACAACCTGCGATACTGGCAGGAACGGCCAACATTAAAATTGTTGAAAACAACGGAGCTGTTCCACCTGGAATATAGAGACCTACTTTTTGAATAGGACGCTTTTCTTGCCAGCAGCGTACACCCTTGGTTGTTTCTACTTCTACCCTATCCGTAACCTGCGCTTTATGAAATATCTCAATATTGCGTTTTGCCAATGCAATCGCTTCTTTTAGCTCCTTGGAGACCAGAGCATTCGCTTCTATTATTTCAGTTTCCGAAACCAATAAAGCATCCAACTTTACGGCATCAAACTGTTCTGTATATCTTAAAATAGCATGGTCTCCCTCTTGTTTTACTTCTGTAAATATTTGGTTTACCGTGTCTTCAATTTCGGTAACGGTTTGGGTGGGCCTTTTAAGCACATCCGCCCAATTGGATTTGTCTTTAATAACTACTTTTTTCATTTTCTTATCTAAAACTTCGCATTTCTAATTTTACAATACCATTTTTTCAATTGGACAAACCAAAATACCTTCGGCACCTGCTAGTTTTAGTTCATCTATCACCTCCCAGAAGGTATCTTTGTTGATTACAGTATGTACAGAGCTCCATCCTTTATCCGCCAAAGGAAGTACAGTAGGACTTCGCATTCCAGGTAATAGCGCTAAAATCTCATTAAGTTTTTCGTTAGGCGCATTTAGCAGTACATATTTGGATTGTCTCGCCCTTAGCACGGACTGTATCCTAAACTGCAGCTTGCTCAATAGGACTTTACGCTCCTCTGATATGGTTGGAGAAACAGCCAAAACGGCTTCACTTTTGAGCATTACCTCCACTTCCTTCAAGTTATTTTTGAACAAGGTGCTACCGCTTGATACGATATCACAAATACCATCTGCCAAACCTATATTGGGCGCAATTTCTACAGAGCCACTGATAATATGTAAATCTGCTTGAATCCCTTTTTCTGCTAAATAATTGTTTACCGTATTCGGATAAGAGGTTGCTATGCGCTTGCCTTCTAAATCGGCAACAGAAGTATATTTGAAGGATTTAGGCACTGCTAAGGATACTTTGCATTTAGAAAAGCCTAGTCTCTCAGCTATGATAATATCAGCACCTTTTTCAATCAATACATTTTCGCCAATTATAGCAATATCCACTACACCATCTCTTAGGTATTGCGGTATATCACCGTTACGTAGGTAAAACACCTCCATGGGAAAGTTTCGGCTCGAGGCTTTTAATTGGTCTTTTCCATTATCAATAGAAATACCGCAGTCCTTAAGAATTTGAAGTGAATCTTCATTCAACCTTCCTGATTTTTGAATAGCAATTCTAATTTTTGTCATGTGTCTTTAATAATTTCAGAACAACCAAACAGGCTGAAAAACAAAACCCGCTTGATTGCTCAAACGGGTTTATAAATATGTTGTAACTATTACAAAACATTCCTACCTCGCTTGCGCGTGTGTATGGAAATGATGATGTATAGCTTTATTTCTCATTATACGGTAAAAATAAAAGGTATTTTTCATTTCACAAAACAAAAGTTTAAAATCAAACGAAATATTTCTTTTATTCATTTTAATTATTACCTAAAATCAAAGGTAAACCAGATTCTCCACCTCCTACTACTATGACTTTAGAATTTGGAGATTCAGATAGTTTCAAGGTGGCATCGATTCCCTTATCCTGAAGAATTTTATCTGTAAGAGATGCGCTCAATATACGGTTGGCATCTGCCTTACCTTGAGCTTCTATAGTTACTTTTTCAGCTTCTTTCTTGGCCGTTACCAAACGGAACTCATATTCCAAAGACTCCTGTTCCTGTTTCAATTTACGTTCTATCGCATCTTTAATGGTTGGTGGTAAGGTAACATCTCTTACAAGTATTTCGTTCAATTGAATATATTCTCCCTGAACTATTTTTTGGGTTTCGTCAAAGATTTCTTGTTGAATCGCATCTCTTTTACTGGAGTATAATTGCTCTGGGGTATACCTTCCAACTACAGAACGTGCCGCTGATCGTATAGTAGGCAGAAGAACACGTTGAATGTAAGCTTCTCCTTTTTCTTGATGTAGTTTTCCAAGATCTTTTCGAATAGGTTCAAACCACGCAGAAGCTTCCAATTTGATATCCAAACCGTTGCTTGAAAGTACGTTCATTTTCTCCAAAACCTCTTGTTGTCTCACCTCATAAATATACACTTTGTTCCAAGGCGCGACGATATGAAAACCCTCTCCCATTGGTGCCTCATCTGTAACAACACCTCCACCAAATGTTTTGTACAAAACACCTGCCTTACCCGAGTCTATCGTAACAGCAGATTTTGAAATAAGAATTACAAGTAAAATCAATATAAATATTGCCGGAAGGGCAATCTTAGGTAATTTGTCCATTTGTTTTTATGTTTTAAATTAATCCATTATATTTTCTAATAAACCACTCCATTGAAAAGGCCAATACAATTAGCCCCAAGAGTATTTTAAAATCAATCAAAGATACACTATTTTCCGTGCTTTTCTGTGTAGGAACGAAGGCTTGGGAAGAAATTAACGCTGATATTATTTCCTCATAATCGGAGGAAAAAGCATGGCTTCCCCCGGTGTTTTGGGCTAGCTCTTCCATCTTTTTAAAATTACTGGAGACAAATTGTTTTTCCAGATCAAAATTGGAAATTGTAAATATACCTGTTTCCTTATAATTATCTCCCACAACCTTAACGGTGAATTCGTATTCCCCAGGTGACAAATTGGTTAAATCTGCTTCAAAAAAATCATTTTTTAAAACCATGGGAATCGTTTGAACAGCCTTGCTCTCCCTATTCATTACAGAAATATCTAACTGTGCGTTGGGGTCAAATACATATGTTTCATCAAAATAGGTAGCAGAAATATACGCGGTATTACTTCCTTCATAATTGTAACTATAGGTTACGTTCAAGCGGTCTTTTACGGTTGTGGAAGATAGGTAACGTATTAATTTACCCATGAAGCCATCTATGTTTGAAAAGTCTCCGGTACTCCTAAAGGATTGTACTCGCCATTTCCATAAACCTTCACCGTTTAAGAGTGCCTTTTTTCTTGTGCGTTCACCAAATACGGTCAATAGAGGAGATTTCATGTCCAGACCTTTTATCGTACTACCCAATAAAGCTTCATTTGCACTATTAAATACTAGAGGACCTGCATCGCTGTCAAGAGGCGGAAAATTACTTACATCGAATTCCATAATGTCAAATTTGGAAAAACTAGTATTTAAACTGCCAAAAACCTCTTGCCGAGGATAACCATTTTCAATGTTGAACTCTTCTTGAATACCGTTCAAAAAACGAAAATCAGTATGCAAACCGGTCACGATAAAGACGTTGGATTGTTTTGATTCAATAAACTCAAATACCTTTTTAAATGATGAGTTTGGCTGATACAAGATAAAGACATCTGCTTCTTCTAAAACCTGTGTGTTAACAGACGGCTTTAATAATACCACCTCTCGTTGTTCATTACTTTCAATACTTTTTTTAATAGTTCCTAAATCTGGATGTAACATATCCGAAACCAAAGCCACCGTTGTTTTTTCATTGATAACTTCTACTGCCGTTTCACGCATGTTATTTGTAGTGTTACGTTCTGTACCTAAAGGTTTAACAGTTACGGTTATTGTTTTTATCCCTACCGTATTTGCCGTTATCAGCGTATTAATATTTTGAAAATTATTATTCTTGGATAGTTCGATGTTTTCCTTATAAACAGATACGCCATTTACCTTAACCTGTACCTTCGCATCAACCGTTTTGCCTCCCTGATAAGACACGTAGGTCTCCAACGGATATTTATTGTTCAAAAAGGCATATTTATTGGTATTGATTGGCCCAATACTGAGGTCTTCATATTTTGTGGTATCACCAACAGTTATGGTAAATATAGGTGGTGAATTCAACTCCTTTGCATAGACATAGTCTTTTCCTATATTTTGGTTACCATCAGAAATGAGAACCACCGCTGTATTTCTTCTTGCGTAAACCTCCTTTAAGGCTGCGACCGGTTTTTGAATATTGGTTTGCAGATCTGAAAAAGTAAGACTGTCCAAGGGACGTAAGCTTTGTCCAAATGAATAGAATGCCATATCAAAACGATTCGCCAATTCTTCCTTTTCGTCAAAACTCGCCTGAATTTCTTGTACTTTTTGTTCAACCGTCTTTATAGAGGTAGAATTATCTATAAGAACGGCCAAGTTTGGTTTTTCCAAGGTGTAGTTTATCTTGGAAAATTTTGGATTTATAAGTAAAAGTAATACACCAAAAATACCAATAAACCGAAGTAAAGAAAGCACTAATAACACCATTCCCTTTTGCTTGCCTCGAAAATAGTATTGAAAATATACTACGGTTAAGGACAACAGAGCGGCTAAAATTATAAGTAGTACAGTACTTGTTTGCATACGCTAGTTCTCTCGCTTCTCAAAATAGTTCTTTTTCCTTTCCTCTAGCCGTTCAAAAATAATCTAGATTGGTAGTCATAAGAATCTTACAAATATCAATACCACAAATATAACGGAGAAATATGCCATCCCATTCCTATTTTAATTTAACCGCTGTGCCATAAGCTAGCATTTCCGCAGCTCCCTGCATGACCTGCGAGGTAGTAAATCGCACATTGACAACGGCATCAGCATCTAAACTCTCAGCGTCGTTCAGCATTCGTTTGATTGCCTGCTCCCTGGATTGCGCCAATAGTTTGGTATATTCGGAAATTTCCCCTCCAACAATATTCTTTAAACCGGCAAACAAGTCACGACCAATGTTTCTCGCCCTAACGGTGCTCCCGCGTACCGTGCCTAAAGATTCAAGTGTTTCCCTTCCAGCAATAGTTGATGTGGTTACGTATATCATATTCTTGTTTTAGTGCATTACAAGGCTTAGGTCAACATACCACCATCTACATTTAACACTTGACCAGTAACATAGGATGAAAGATCGGAAGCAAAAAACAAACAGGCATTCGCAATATCCTCGGTAGAGCCGCCGCGTTTTAGAGGTATGCCATCTCTCCAACCTTGAACGGTTTTCTCGTCAAGTTTATCCGTCATTTCAGTTTCTATAAAGCCGGGAGCAATAGCATTGCAACGAATGTTTCTAGACCCCAATTCCAAGGCTACCGATTTCGTAAATCCAATCATTCCCGCTTTTGAAGCAGCGTAGTTTGTCTGCCCCGCGTTTCCTTTGACCCCAACGACACTACTCATGTTTATGATAGAACCCTTTCTTTGTTTCAATAGCGTCCTTTGCACCGCTTTGGTCATATTAAATACCGATTTGAGGTTGATATCTATTACAGCATCAAAATCGGCCTCAGACATGCGCATCAAAAGATTATCCTTGGTAATCCCGGCATTATTAATTAGAACATCTATTACACCATCAAAATCTTTCAATACCTGGTTGACCAATATATCAGCTTCCTCAAAATTTGCAGCATTACTCTTATAGGCTTTTGCATTAACTCCTTTAGCGGAAAGCTCTTTTTCTAAGGCTAATGCTGGCGCCTCACTAGAGCTATATGTGAAAGCAATATTAGCTCCATGGTCCGCAAATACTTTTGCAATACCCATACCAATACCTCGGCTTGCACCGGTAATAATTACGTTCTTTCCTTCTAGTAGTTTCATTTATACGATTTTTGACAATTAAATATATTAATTAGCGAGGTTATTAAAGCGCTTCTTATGAGGTTTATTACTTATGACTGTTCCCAAAAGCTCCTATTGACAAAACAAAAATCCACCGACTTAACTAGAAGACCGATGGATTCATTATTCTCATTTACTGTAAACACCTTAACACAAAACGTGTATTAGGCCATTACTTCTTTTACTTTAAGTCCAATTTCGGCAGGCGAATCAACAACATGAATTCCACATTCACGCATAATTCTCTTTTTTGCCTGTGCCGTGTCATCACTTCCTCCAACGATTGCACCCGCATGTCCCATAGTTCTTCCTGCTGGTGCAGTTTCGCCAGCTATGAATCCAACAATAGGCTTTTTGCTTCCACTTGCTTTATACCATTGTGCAGCATCGGCTTCTAACTGTCCGCCTATTTCTCCGATCATTACAACACATTCGGTTTCAGCATCTTTAATCAATAATTCTACCGCTTCCTTGGTAGTAGTTCCGATAATGGGATCGCCACCAATACCTATGGCCGTGGTAATTCCCAATCCCTGACGAACTACTTGATCAGCGGCTTCATAGGTTAAGGTACCTGATTTGGATACAATACCGATATTCCCTTTTTTGAAAACAAAGCCGGGCATAATACCAACTTTCGCTTCTCCTGGCGTAATTACCCCAGGACAATTAGGACCCACGAGCCTGCAATCCATGTTCTTTATGTAATCGGCAGCCTTTACCATATCAGCAATAGGAATTCCTTCTGTTATAGTTATTATCACCTTAATTCCGGCATTCGCCGCCTCCATAATTGCATCTGCCGCAAACGCTGGGGGCACAAAAATAATAGTGGTGTCTGCACCCACTTTATCAACTGCCTCGGATACAGTATTAAAAACAGGTTTTCCCAAATGTTCTTGACCACCTTTACCGGGAGTTACGCCACCAACAATATTGGTTCCGTATTCAATCATTTGCCCTGCATGGAACGTACCTTCGCTTCCGGTAAATCCTTGTACAATTATTTTGGAATCTTTATTAACTAAAACACTCATACTGCTGTTGATTTTTATTTTTACTAGACAAAAATATAGGTTTGGCAATGAATACTAAAGTATTCTGCTTCTTATTTACATGATAATCGATATTTAAATGCTTGAACCATTTACTCCAAGTATTTGCATCGTTGTTTTCTCAATAATTAATCGGTCAGCTATTGAGTTGGTTTACCATCTATCTTTTGAATTAGCTCTGGAATTTTTTTTATGTAGGCCATTTGTTTTAGTTTTTCTCTTGATTCCTCTATCGGTGTACCAAAATAGCTCTTCCCTCCGACCACAGATTTAGTAACGCCGGTTTGTCCCATAATCACTGCATTTTTTCCTATCGTAATTCCGCTATTAGTTCCAACTTGTCCCCAAAGGGTAACCTCATCCTCTATAATAACGCATCCCGCGATACCCGTTTGCGAAGCTATCAAACATTTCTTCCCAATAACGGTATCGTGCCCCACGTGAACCTGATTATCCAACTTTGTTCCTTCCCCTATCGTCGTATCTCCAGTTACTCCTTTATCTACGGTACACAAGGCACCAATGTCTACATCGTCCTTAACCACCACTCGACCACCAGAACATAACTTATCATATCCTTCTCGCCGCTTCTTGTAGTAGAATGCATCACCACCCAGCACTGTACCCGCATGTATGGTTACGTTGTTACCTATAATAGAGTTGTCATAAATACTTACATTGGAATGGATAACGCAATTAGCACCTATTACCACATGGTTTCCAATAAAAACGTTGGGTTGGATTACTGTATTCTCCCCAATTTTAGCAGTGCTTGCAATAGCCTGGTTAGCTGTTTGAAAAGGTCTAAAATAATTGGTAAGGGTATTAAAGTCTCTAAACGGGTCTCCTGAAATCAATAAAGCTTTTCCTTCAGGGCATTCCACCTTCTTATTAATTAATATAATGCTAGCCTTCGACTGTAACGCTTTATCGTAATACTTAGGATGATCTACAAAGACAATGTCCCCATCTGCAACCACATGAATCTCATTCATGCCCAAAACCGGAAAGTCATCCGGGCCTTCGAAATCACATCCAATGATTTCGGCTATTTGTTTTAAGGTGTACGTAGTAGGGAATTTCAAGGTTATTCTTTTACACGCTCCATATAGGAACCAGATGAGGTATCAACTTTAATTTTGTCACCTTCATTAATGAATAACGGAACATTTACCTCAGCTCCTGTCTCCACTTTCGCAGGTTTGGTTGCATTTGTAGCTGTATTTCCTTTTACACCTGGTTCGGTATACGTAACTTCCAATATCACGCTAGCTGGCATATCTACAGATAGAGGCAAACTATCCTCCGTATTGAACATAATTTTTACAATTTCGCCCTCTTTTAACAAACCGGGAGCATCTAAAGCGCTTTCTTCTAAGGTGATTTGATTATAATCATCTGTATTCATGAAGTGATAGGTTTCTCCTTCTGGATATAAATACTGATAAGAACGCGTCTCTACCCGCACATCATCAATCTTATGTCCTGCCGAAAACGTATTGTCCAAGACTTTTCCGGAAGAAACACTTTTCAATTTTGTTCGGACAAAAGCCGGACCTTTTCCAGGTTTAACATGTTGAAAATCGATAATTTTATAGATATCACTGTTGTATCGGATACAAAGTCCTTTTCTAATATCGGATGTAGATGCCATTATTTTTTATTAATAGTTAATTTAATATGTTGACGCTATGATAAACAGTAGCATTTAGTTATTGCTAAAATAGCCTTTCATAATACCACGCTGCGAATCCCTAATAAATTGTAGGATTTCATCTCGCTCTGGCGTAGCTTCCATTTCAGCCTCAATAATTTGTACGGCCTGCGTATTATTGTAATTTTTCTGGTACAGTATTCTGTAAATATTTTGAACCTCTCTAATCTTTTCAGAGATAAAGCCTCTTCTTCTTAACCCAACGGAATTGATACCAACATAGGACAAAGGTTCCCTAGCCGCTTTTACATAGGGCGGAACGTCTTTACGAACTAAAGAGCCACCAGTAACAAAAGCGTGCTGACCAATAGATACAAATTGATGAACGGCAACTAATCCTGCAAGGATAACATTATCCCCTATGGTCACATGACCCGCCAGGGTAGAATTATTGGAGAAAATACAATTATCACCTACAAAACAGTCGTGAGCAATATGGCAATAGGCCATAATAAGACAGTTCTTACCTATCACGGTCTTCATCCTATCGGAGGTACCTTTGTGAATAGTAGCACATTCCCGAATAGTAGTGTTGTTGCCTATTACGACGGTCGTATCCTCACCGTCGTACTTCAGGTCTTGCGGTGGTGCTGAAATTACCGCACCTGGAAAAATATTACAATTCTTTCCAATGCGCGCACCTTCCATAATGGTAACATTGGAACCGATCCAAGTTCCGTCGCCGATGATTACATTATTATGAATGGTAGTAAAGGGTTCTACCACGACATTCTTTGAGATTTTTGCTCCAGGATGGATATAAGCCAATGGCTGATTCATGCTATGTTCTTTTAACTATTTGTGCCATCATTTCTGCTTCGCTTACCAATTTATCGTTAGCATACGCATAGGCCTGCATGTGGCATATTCCCCGTCTGATAGGGGTAATTAAACTACAATGAAAAATTAAAGTATCACCAGGTAAGACAGGTCTTTTAAATTTAACCTTATCTATTTTCATAAACAGTGTTAGATAGTTCTCGGGGTCTGGTACCGTACTCAGCACCAATATTCCTCCTGTTTGTGCCATTGCTTCTACCTGCAAAACACCGGGCATTACCGGAGCACCTGGAAAATGCCCTACAAAAAAGGGTTCGTTCATGGTAACGTTTTTCATTCCCACAACATGCTGCTCTGAAAGTTCTAGAATACGGTCTATTAATAGAAACGGCGGTCGGTGGGGTAGCATGGCCATGATTTGGTGGATATCCATAAAAGGCGGCAAGCTTAGGTCGTACTTAGGAACATTATTCCTCTTTTCCAACTTAATAATGTTAGAAAGCTTTTTTGCAAACTGCGTATTTACAAAATGTCCCGGTTTGTTAGCAATCACCTTTCCTTGTATCCGTGTTCCTGCTAAAGCCAAGTCGCCAATCACATCTAAAAGCTTATGACGGGCGGCCTCATTGGGCTGATGTAAGGTAAGATTATCAAGAATTCCGTTTGGTTTTACAGAAAGCTTCTTTTTATTAAAGGCTTTCTCTAATTTTTTCATGGTTTGTTCTGAAATCTCCTTATCCACATATACAATTGCGTTGTTTAGGTCTCCACCTTTAATAAGTCCGTTTTCAAGCAACATTTCTAATTCATGAAGAAAGCTAAAGGTACGGGCATCGGCAATTTCTGTCTTAAAATCGGCAAGGTGTTCCAAAGTGGCATTTTGAGTCCCAAGAACTTTGGTTCCAAAATCGACCATAGTGGTAACTTGGTACTCATCAGAAGGTATTACGGTTATTTCACTGCCTGTGGCTTCATCCTTATAAGAGAGTACTTCCTTTACCACATAAACATCACGTGTTGCTTTTTGCTCTACAATACCCGCTTCTTCCAAAGCAGCTACAAAAAATTTGGAGGAACCGTCCATAATAGGAGGTTCCGGGGCATCTAGCTCTATTAGCACATTATCTATTTCTAATCCCACCAAAGCAGCCAAAACATGTTCCGAGGTCTGTATTTTTACACCTCTTTTTTCCAGATTCGTGCCCCGCTGCGTGTTAATCACGTAGTTTGCATCGGCCTCTATAATGGGTTGCCCTTCCAAATCTATTCTTTTAAAGGCATAACCATGATTCTCCCCCGCGGGTAAAAACTTAAGCGTAACGTTGGCACCAGTATGCAAGCCAACACCAGTAAGGGATACTTCTTTCCCTATTGTACGTTGCTTATCTGTTGTTGTCTTAATCATCCTTCCTTTTTTTCAAGGTTATCTATTCTATTGATTATTTTCGGTAAGTTTTTAAAATAAACATAGGACTTGTTGTAGTCTCCATAGTTTAACGCAGGAGATCCCTGTAATACTTCATGATCTTTTACATTTCTTCCTATTCCGGATTGGGCCTGAATTTTAACATAATCACCGATAACAATATGTCCAACAATTCCTACTTGACCACCAATCATGCAATGTTTTCCAATTTTTGTAGAGCCCGCAACACCAGTTTGGGCTGCGATTACGGTATGTTCTCCGATTTCCACATTATGGGCAATTTGTATCTGATTATCCAACTTCACCCCTCTTCTTAAAATAGTTGATCCTAAGGTGGCGCGATCTATAGTTGTACCGGCACCAACATCAACATTATCCTCTATTACCACGTTGCCCGTTTGCGGAACTTTCCTGAATTCTCCTTTGCTATCAGGGGTAAAACCAAAACCATCGGCTCCAAGAATAGCGCCACTATGTATTACACAGTTCTTACCAATAGTAGTTTCGGAGTAAATTTTTGCTCCGGCAAACACGGTTACACCATCACCAATGCTTACGTTCTCTCCAATATAAACATTAGGATAAATCTTTACATTATCACCAATTTTTACATTGTCACCTAAATAGGAGAATGCTCCTAAATAAAAGTTTTCTCCGTAGGAAGCGGTATCCGATTTAAAGATCGGAGTTTCTAAGCCTACTTTGGTATGCTTTGCCTGATTATAATAGTCCAATAATTTTGAAAAGGATTCGTATGCATCGGCTACTTTTATAAGTGTAGTGGTATACGCTTGTTCAGGTACAAAGTCCTTGTTTACTATAGTTACCGAAGCTTTTGTATTGTAGATAAACGAAGTGTATTTAGGGTTGGCCAAAAACGTCAGAGACCCCTTTTCCCCCTCTTCTATTTTTGAAAGTTTATGAACGGCTACCTCTGCATTTCCTTGTACTTCACCATCTAAAATACCTGCAATCTGACCAGCTGTAAATACCATGAGAGCAAAAGTAAGAAAAATAGTTAAACGGCATCTTTGGGATAGCAGATATAATATTTGGTAACGGTTTTAGACAAGGCATTCAAATTTAAGTGATCCGATAATTTGGCCACATCTACAATTTTTCCATTTTTTCTCAAGATATTAATGTTTTGCTCATAGCGGTCATACGCTTTGTTCTCCAAGATACCTTGGAAAACAAAGTAGCTTGTTTCCTCGTCACTAAGTTGATAATCATTCTTAACCTCTTGAAATTTTTGTTGAAATCGTTTTTTAGATATGGGTTCTTTTTTAATTTTTATATTTAGTAAACGACGATTTAAAATCCTTTTACAGAGTTCTGAAAGCACAAAATCCTCTGTATGCTGCCAATCCTTAATTGCCGCAAGAATATCTACATCGTCTAGCTGTGCAAAAATATCAAGCGTTTTGGTATCAAAATTATTTTTATCAACAGCGGTCGATAAAAAGTACACTAACGAGCTGCTTGCTCTTAGTTGAAACCCGTCTGAAATCAGATATCGAGCACGTTTTAAAATACTTATAAGCAATTGCTCGGCAACAACACCCGTCTTATGCAGATAGGCCTGCCAATACATAAAACGCCTCGCCATTAAAAATTTTTCGACAGAATAAATTCCCTTTTCCTCCACTACCAATTCGCCTTCCACAACATTGAGCATGGTAATGAGCCGATCGGAGTTCGTATTGCCCTCTGCTACACCCGTATAAAAACTATCACGTTTTAAATAGTCTAAACGATCTATGTCCAACTGACTACTCACAAGCTGATTTAGAAATTTTTTAGGGTGATTACCTGAGAAGATAGCCAGCGCAACAGTTAAACTTCCGTTAAATAGCGCATTGAGTTCCTGCATAAATTTATTAGAAATGTACTCATGACTTACGCCTTCTACAATACTGTGTTCCATGGCATGCGAGAAAGGCCCATGCCCTATATCGTGTAAAAGTATAGCGCAAAGTAAGCCTTGTTCCTCTTCGTTAGAAATTGCAACACCCTTAAAACGAAGTACTTGAATAGCTTTTTGCATCAGATGTACACAACCCAAGGCATGGTGAAATCGCGTATGATGTGCTCCAGAATATACGAGATAGGAGAGTCCCATTTGAGAAATTCTACGCAGTCTTTGAAAATAAGGATGAGCAATAAGGTCAAATACTAAAGGGTTCGGGATTCTAATAAATCCGTAAATTGGATCATTGAATATCTTAAGCTTATTTGATTTGGACAAAGTATATTTTATTTGAAATAAAACACAAAGTTATACAATTGTAACAATAAGTAAGGTTGCATATACATAGTTCTAAAAAAATCAACAAGTCCGGAATTAATACTATAAAAAGAACTAAATAAGAGGATGAACAAAATTAAAATACTTTGGGTAGATGATGAGATTGATTTGCTTAAGCCTCATATATTATTTTTACAAAGCAAGGGTTACGAGGTAATTACTTCTCAAAGTGGTCGGGAAGCCCTAGAGGAACTTGAACAGACAAGTGTAGACATTGTGTTTTTGGACGAAAACATGCCAGGAATATCCGGCCTAGAAACCTTGAATGAAATTAAGGTGATGGATGCCTCCATTCCCGTAGTAATGATTACCAAAAGTGAGGAAGAATTTATTATGGAAGAAGCCATTGGTTCTAAGATTGCAGACTACCTTATTAAACCAGTGAACCCCAACCAGATTTTACTGTCTCTCAAGAAAAATTTGGACCATTCCCGTTTGGTATCCGAGAAAACCACTAGTAACTACCAACAAGAGTTCCGAAAGATTGCGATGGATTTATCTATGGTAAATTCATATGAGGAATGGGCCGAGCTATATAAGAAACTAATTTACTGGGAGCTACAGCTAGAACAAATTGAAGATAGCGGGATGTTCGAAATTTTGGAGTCCCAGAAAGTAGAGGCTAACAACCAGTTCGGGAAGTTCATAGACAAAAATTATGAAGATTGGTTTTCTGATTACGATGCTCCCGTCCTATCCCACACCCTATTTAAAAAATGGATAGCTCCGGAATTAAAAAATTCCAAAACACTGTTGGTTGTGGTAGACAATCTTAGATATGACCAATGGTATGCCTTTGAAGACACGGTAAATACGTTTTATAAGAAACAGAAAGAGAAAAGCTATTTCAGCATACTGCCTACGGCGACCCAATATGCCAGAAATGCAATTTTCTCAGGCTTAACTCCGCTGGATATGGAAAAAAAATATCCAGATTGGTGGAAAAACGATACCGATGAAGGTGGTAAAAATTTATCTGAGGCTCAATTTTTGGGAGAACAGCTTAAGCGATTAGGTTTGAACCTAAACTGGGACTACCATAAAATAAGTAGCTTAAAACAAGGCAAGCAACTTTCCCAGAATTTCAACTCTCAAAAGGATAAGGACTTAACGGTAATCGTTTATAATTTTGTGGATATGCTTTCCCATTCCAAAACAGAGATGGAAGTCATAAAAGAATTAGCATCCAACGATAAAGCCTACCGTTCTCTAACTCAAAGCTGGTTTAAAAATTCGCCTTTGTTAGAAATTATTCAGCAAGCGCAACGAATGGGCATGAAACTCATTATTACCACAGACCATGGTACTATAAACGTAAAATCTCCCTCCAAAGTGTTGGGAGACCGTGATACCAGCGCAAATCTTCGCTACAAAACGGGCAGGAGCCTTACGTATGAGGATAATGATGTTTTAGCAGCCAAAGACCCGAAAAGCATTTATTTACCTAGTATAAACATGAGTAGCTCCTATATCTTTGCCAAAAACGATATGTTCTTTGCCTACCCAAACAATTACAACCATTATGT
>CAZUIE010000060.1:13225-19324 GCA_964620945.1 uncultured Maribacter sp. | reverse complement strand
AAACATAAGGATATGTTTTTTAACCCCAAGTTTGGTCGGTTGGGTATGTTAAGCTACCCATATTGGTTCTTTTATGAATGGTTAGCACCCATTTTGGAGTTTTTTGGCTTCTTCACCATTATTCTTTTTTATTGGCTCGGTATACTTAATTGGGAATTTTTCATAGCGATTACGGCAACGGTCTATATCTTTTCTGTGATGTTTTCCTTTTATGCTATTCTTTGGGATGTCTATTCCTATAATGAATACAATAAGACCAAGGATATTTTAATATTAATGCTTTGTGCGGTTACGGAGCCCTTTGTGTATCATCCTTTTATGGTATGGGCTGCGATTCGGGGAAATTATAAAAAGCTATTCAAGATACAATCCGGTTGGGGCACACAGGTGCGCAAAGGATTTGCAAAAGCAACGTAAAAATGCAGATGCCAGAAGATAACATATCGCGCAATCAAAAAACACTAAAGGATTATATTCCTTTGGTGATTATCTTTTTTGTTGGGTTGCTACTCTTATCGGTTTATCAGAATGCAGTACTTTATATTACTGGTGTACTAGACAGTGTGCTAAACAAAAGCTTGCTGCTTCATGTGTTGCATCATCTCGGATATGCAGCTGCATGTTCTTTGGTTTTTGCCTTTTTGTTTAATTTATTAGAAGATAAAAAGCCGAATCTTGGTTTTAAGACCATACGTTTAATTTTTGCTTTTCTTCTTGTTATAGAAGGCTTACTGATCACTTATTTTATTGATAACTATGAGCCACTGGACGTTAATGGATTATTTGGCGTAACTACCAATTATATTCAATATAGTCCGCTGAAAGCATTTGCTGCTGTTACGATTACCTTGTTTGTCTGCCATTTTTTATATCGATATACCGCATCATTTTATCAGGTAATAAGCAGAATGTATCCCTTCACCATTATTTTGTTCAGTATGTTTTTGGCGACTCTATATGCTGATCAAAAACCTATTAATGAAAATAAGACCCAGCATCTTTTAGAAGGTATATACTCAGCTCTTTTTGAAAAAGACAGCTATGAAGGCAACGAAGAATATCCATTGGCAAAAAAATACGACCTAACTTCAGATTTGCAACCGCTCTTTAATCTTAGGTCCAAAAAACCTGATATTAAAATTCTCATCATAGAAGGTCTCGGAACCGATTTTATTGATAACAAAGGAGCCTATAGCGGCATTATGCCTCGTTTACAGGAAATGACCAAAGCATCCTTATATTGGCCAAGTTTTATAAGTAATACCGGCGATGGGATAGGTTCCTTCGCAAGCATAATCGGCTCATTGCCATTTGGTGAAAATGGCTTTACAAATGTCGAACCCTTTACACATAGGCACACCTTATATAGTATATTAAAACAAAACGGTTATAAAACTTCTTTTATTTATGGCGGAAATAGTGCGCTACATAGTTATGATCGGTTTCTGGCACAGGAAGGAGTAGACCAGATAGTGGACAAAACTGTATTTGGCAAAGAATACACCTTGCAAAATGAGGATGTTGCGGGGATTACTTTAGGATATCCCGATCAGGAATTGTTCAAACGCTATGCGGAAACACATAAATTCTTGAACAAAAAACCACGGTTAGAAGTATTCAAAACCCTAAGCACCAAGGCACCGTACGCCATACCTAACTTTAGTAGTTATGAAGGTAAGGTGGAAAAACTTCTTGCTGGAACTACAATCAACAAAAAGACACAACGATTTATAAGGCATAACATAGAATTGTTTGCCAGTTACAGCTATACAGACGATGCATTGGCTGCGTTTTTTAATGCAGAGCGAAGATCTAAGTCATATGATAATACGATTTATATTATTACAGGAAGTCATTTAAACCGTAACGTTCCTGCAGATAATACATTAAAACGGTATCAGGTTCCTTTGATGGTATATAGTCCACTTCTAAAGAATTCAAGAAAAATGTTAAAGCTGGCATCCCACATAGATATAACTCCAGCGATACTTTCGTTATTAGACCATACGTATAATCTAAAGTTACCTAAGAAGGTGGCTTGGCTAGGAAATGGGGAACTAGCTGAAAATGAAGCAGTTTTTGATAAGGAAATACCCTTGTATAGAGGAAGCAATAAAATTCGGGAGTATGTTTACAGGGACTATTTTCTAACAAACGGCAACATTAGTAAACTAAATGCTAACCTTAGTTTTTCGGATGACGAGATTGAAGATGAAGTTAGTACTGCCATAAAGCATAGTTTTGACTACAGTAAATCCGTTAATACCTACGTTACTCAAAATGATAAATTGTTGCCTAAAGAAGTAGCAACTGTGGTTAGTAATGAACGAGAGTTTTCCAAAACCGAGATGGTTTGGCTACAAAGTGTGTTTAATGGTAAGGACTTTGATGATGCCTACACCACCGCTCAAAAACTTGCTTTTGATAAGGATTGGGACAGAGCATTATTATTATCGGACTATATCCTAAAGGAAATACCTAGGCACGCGGACACCGAAATACTCAAGGGACGTATTTATTCTTGGAAAAAAGACTATGTAAAATCCATGTCCATCCTAAAAGAAGTAATACAGAAGTATCCCGAATATACAGATGGTTATTGCGCACTGCTGGACACCTACTATTGGGCAAATCCAGAGAAAGATATTAGTTCGATAGTATATCAAATAGAACTATACGATGTCCAGGACAACTTGCTGCAAGCTAAAATAAAACGTGCGAACCAACAAACATTGACCTTAGATAATCCAACGGCTAAAATGCATATGCAATGAAGCTGAATCAAATTACTACAGTTATTTTACTTCTGTTCTTCCTGACGACGGTTACCGGTCAGGAATATGTATATAACGGTGATCCTGACGCTTCTTACTTTACCGCAAGGGATTTGGCTTTTGCGGGAAATCGAAGTGATGCCAGAGATACTTTGATACAAGTACTTACAAGATATCCGGAATATACTGATGTTCGTAGTCTTCTAGCAAAAACCTACAGTTGGGACCAAAAATTTGATAAGGCAAGAGCAGAGTTTAACAGCATAACCAGTAAGGAAAAATCAAATAAAGAAGTTTGGATCGGAGCCATAAAAAATGAGCAGTACGCTAATAACTTACACATTGCACTGGGTTTGACAAACAAAGCATTGCTCTATTTGAAAGAAGATTTAGATTTGATTGCTCTTAAAACAGATATACTAAATCAAATCTCCGATACGCAACTGTTACAGAACAAACTTAAGGCAACCAAGATTTCAGAAGAAAAAAAACAGGCATTTACACTGTATACAGAAGGCGAGGTCTTCGATCAAGTTTTAGACCCTATGTATTATGGTGCCATAGAATATCGAAAAGAAACGAAATGGGGTGTTCTGTTGCCACGGATTAATTTTAACAGGCGTTTTAATATTAATGGAGTCCAGGCAGAAATCGATGCGTATCCCAGAATTTCTAAATCGCTTAGTGGCTATTTTAATTATGGATTTTCAAATTCGGAGATTTTCCCTAAACATAGGGTAGGGGCAGAAGTAGTAAAAGAACTGCCAAGTGCCATGGAAGCGTCCTTTGGATTTAGGCACCTGTCTTTTGCAACGGACGAAGCCACTATCTTAACGGGTAGCTTTGGAATGTACAGGGGTAACTATTATGCTTCTTTGCGACCCTTTGTAGTTCCCGATGCCATTAAGGGCATTGGTATATCAGGAAGTTTGCTAGTCCGACGTTATCTAAAGGATGGAAATAACTATCTGGGTATGAATTTAGGATATGGATTCGATACCGAAATGAATCAGTTTATCGTCGACGGTGAATTGCTGGCACAAACCCTACTATTTCTAGAAGCACAACGGTTGCGTTTGGAATATCAGTTTACACCAAAAACCAACAGTAATCAATACAAGATAAATGTTGGAGTAAACCGCCAGGAATTAGCTTTTAGTTCCGGTAATTTCTTCTTATCGGTAACTGCCGGACTTTCTTATCAGGTTAGATTTAAATAAGCTGACAATTTTAAACGCAAAGTAGAGTTCTTCCGATTTAGGAGTATTATTCCGTAGCGTTGTAACTGAATCCCTTACCGACTGCAAACTATACTTTTACAACAAAAATTAAGTAGTACACCACAATTAATTGTGCGAGGCCTACGTTTCACTTATGTTTACTTTGTAATTCAGCAATACCCAAATCTAATTACTAATCAATAAAAAAACCATGCTTTACGACACCTACGGAGAGGAATATTTAGTGTTCCTTCAAGATTTAAACGAAATTTTAAGCCTTAACGAATTAGTGGAATTGGATTATATGTAATCCTTTTTCAAATTAACCCAAAATCTTTACTTATGGCCTATCAAAACCAAGACAACAACTCGTATCAGAATTTCATTCAAGACTTAAACGACATTCTTGTTGATTTCAATATCAGCAAATTATCGTACTCTTAGTTTAGTGTTCAGTGTTTATAAAAGAAAAAGCACCTTTCAAAAGAAGGTGCTTTTTCTATTTTTTAAAAATCAATAGATTATCCTAAGTAAGTCTTAAGTAATTTACTTCTAGAGTTATGACGTAATTTACGAATAGCCTTTTCCCTTATCTGTCTTACGCGTTCTCTTGTAAGATCAAAGGTTTGCCCTATTTCGGCAAGGGTCATGGATTGTTGGTCGCCGATTCCGTAATACAGTTTAACCACATCTGCCTCTCTGGGCGATAAGGTGTCCAATGCTCTATTAATTTCTGTATTCAAAGATTGTTGCAGTAAATGATTATCCGGTTTTGGAGACTCACCGGAACGCAATACGTCATACAGGTTAGAATCTTCTCCTTCGCGTAAAGGTGCATCCATGGATACGTGCCTTCCGGAATTCTTTAAGGATTGCTTTACTTCGGTTACCGTCATTTCTAGCTCACTCGCTATTTCTTCTGCAGATGGCGGTCGTTCATGTGCTTGTTCCAAATAAGAGAATGTCTTCTTTATCTTATTTATGGAACCAATTTTATTCAAAGGTAAACGCACTACACGTGACTGCTCTGCCAATGCTTGTAAAATGGACTGTCGTATCCACCATACGGCATAGGAAATAAACTTGAATCCTCTAGTTTCGTCAAAACGTTTTGCCGCCTTAACAAGACCTAAATTTCCTTCATTTATTAAATCTGGTAATTTTAAGCCTTGGTTTTGATATTGCTTTGCTACGGATACTACAAACCTTAGGTTGGCCGTAGTTAATTTTTCAAGTGCAATCTGATCTCCTTTACGTATACGCTGCGCTAATTCTACTTCTTCATTAGCTGTAATCAAATCTATTTTACTAATATCTTGCAAGTATTTGTCTAACGACTTGGATTCTCTATTTGTTACCTGCTTAATAATTTTTAGTTGCCTCATATATGTCGATGTCTCTAGGTTAGTAATTCTACCAAGGAACATAATACATTTTTATTGGCTCTTTTCCAAAGAGATCCCTACTTAATTATACATAATTTATAAGCTTTAACGATTATTTTCATGGATTCTCTTGTTTTTTAGATGCAAACCTTATTTTTGAGCATATCCTTTGTCGTGAGTAAAAGAGCTTTTAAAAAATACGTATCAGAACTACCTGAGGATGAGCTAAGGTTGCAGCTTATAGATGTTTATGAGCGCTTTTCAAATGTGAAAACATACTATGATTTTGTTTTTAATCCAAAAGAGGATAAGCTGGTGCAAGAGGCAAGGACCAAAATTTCAAATGAATATTTCCCTTTAAAACGTAAACGGCCAAGAGCGAGGCGTTCGGTGGCTCAAAAATTCATTAAACAATTCATCACCTTGGGAATGGAGCCCGGTTTAATTGCGGATGTCATGTGCTTTAATCTGGAAATTGCACAAACCTTTGCCGAGGACAAAACCGTACCTCATTCTTTTTATAAAAGTATGTGCAACTCCTTTACCCAAATGACCCAGTTCGTATCACAAAATGGACTACTGGCAGAATATAGGAAACGTATAGCGAAGCTATACCAAGAAACACAAGATAAAAACTGGCCCTATGGAGAAGAGTTTTCCAAGGCCCTAGATATACTAGATTAAATGGCAATAGTTCTAATTAGACAGGATAGTAAGATA
>CAZUIE010000060.1:0-13125 GCA_964620945.1 uncultured Maribacter sp. | reverse complement strand
CTAGCGGTCATTTTTGCAGAACTAAAAAATTTCAATACCTATAAAATTCAACAGACAAAAGCACTATGGAAGACAAAAGAGTACCGAAGAATTGCCGATGTCACTGTTGGTATCATGGGATTGGGAGCCTTGGGCGCACTTACAGGAAAGGATTTGGTAAAAGCTGGCTTTAGCGTGCAAGGTTGGTCTAGAAGTGAGAAAGCAATTGATGGTATTACAACCTTCGCCGGTGATTCAGGGCTACAAGAGTTTTTAAAAAAAACCGACTTTTTGGTATGTCTTTTACCCTTAACCCCAGATACTAGCGGTATTTTAAATTCATCTTTATTCAAAGAATTGCCCAAAGGCGCGTATATCATTAACGTAGCCAGAGGAGGTCATGTGGTAGACAATGACCTATTAGAGCAGTTGGACAATAATCACCTTTCCGGTGCCTGTTTAGATGTGTACCATCAAGAACCATTGCCTAGTTCACACGCGTTCTGGAAGCACCCTAAAATTTTTATGACACCCCATTATGCAAGCGTATCGGATACGAATTCCGTTATCCCTCAAATATTGGAGAATTATAAGAATCTAGATAAGAGGAATGCTTTAATCAATGTTGTAAATCGAGAAAAGGGGTATTAATACGTTTGGGTTTAGATAAACATATAAACTGATATTCAAATAGTTTAATACCCTATATGGGACTTACTATTTTAATGTTCATCGAAATGGCAGGTGAAATACAAAGCATAAGTTACAGGTTAGCTTATCAAAAAAGTACACTTTAGATAAAGATTTCCAAGAAAATGTTCCCTAATTAAAATTTGAAGCTTCTGGCGGTAGCATAAATACCGACAAACGATCTTGTATTAGCTCATTACACTTTTTGCATCCTAATTATTTCTTTTACCCATAAAAATCTTCTAATTTCGTAAGGTTTTTGCGTTTTTATTCAACTCTAAATTTGTGCCTACTTTTTGAAATCATCAAAAGATACCGCTGAAAAGACCTTGTACGATTACCAGGAAGAAGATTTAAATACAATTTTTAAGTATTTAGAGGAGCATCCAGATGGTTCTAACTTGTTATACCAATTGCCAACAGGTGGTGGGAAAACCGTAGTCTTTTCTGAAATTGCAAGGCGCTATATTCAAAAAACCAACAAAAAGGTGGTAGTTCTTACCCACAGGGTAGAATTAAGTGGACAGACCTCAAGAATGCTACACGGCTTTGGTGTAAATAACAAAATAATAAACAGCGAGGTAAAGGAACTTATAGATCAGGACGAATTTATGTGTTTTGTCGCTATGGTCGAAACCTTGAACAATCGGTTACAGGAAGAAAAAGTAGAAATTAATAATATTGGGCTAGTCATTATAGATGAAGCACATTATAATTCTTTCAGGAAATTATTCAAATACTTTGAAGACGCAGCAATTATTGGGGTAACCGCTACACCGTTAAGTTCTAATATTAAGCTCCCCATGAAGGACAACTATAAAAAGTTGATTGTTGGGGAAAGCATAGGGTCACTTATAGAGAAAAAGTTTTTAGCGAAAGCAAATATGTTTAATTACGACGTTAGTCTGCAAAGTTTAAAACTTGGAATAAACGGTGATTACACGGTAAAATCCTCTGATGAACTGTATGGCAACCATAGTATGTTGGGCAAGTTGATATCTGCTTATTCAGAAATTGCTTTAGGAACCAAAACCTTGATTTTCAATAACGGCATAAATACATCCCGTTATGTGTATGAAACTTTTAAAAAAGCGGGTTATAACATACAACATCTGGATAACAAGAACACAGCGGCAGAAAGAAAAGAAATCTTACAATGGTTTTCCGAAACCCCTGATGCTATTTTAACCTCGGTAAGTATACTCACAACAGGTTTCGATGAACCCTCGGTAGAAACCATTATCCTTAACAGGGCTACAAGGTCGCTCACTCTTTATTTTCAAATGATTGGGCGTGGTTCACGTTATTTGCCTCACAAAGAGGAATTTACTGTAATAGATATGGGAAATAACATCGCGCGTTTTGGAATGTGGGATGCCACCGTAGACTGGCAGGAAATTTTTCATTTTCCAGATTTCTATTTGGAAAATATTAAGAACGATGAAGAAATCGAGCGGGAATTTGTTTATGAAATGCCGCAAGAGTTGAAAGATGAGTTTGCAAAATCGGAAACTATAGAATTTGATATTAAGGCGGAATATAAAAACAGCTTCGCCAACGGCGAAAAATCTAAATTAGTTTTGGAACGCAGTATTGAGCAGCATGCGCAAATCTGTTTTGAAAATGCTGAAGATGTGTTTGATGCCCGTATATTGGCAAAAAAGTTAAAAGAAGAAATTTCGTATCGTGTGCGTCAATACTCCTATTGTATTATGAATAATACCAAGAATTATAAGGAGTGGTTGGAAGAGGATTATGAACGAAAGTTAAGAAGCAAGATTTCCAAGAAGTTTGCGGCCAGAATGTGAGCGGGATATCATTGTATTATAGTTGTACAACAGCAAAAAAAATCATTATTGCGTAATATTAAAACGTGAACAATAACAAGGTTCTTATCATTGGCTGGGGTTGGCCAGAGCCCAGTGCAACGGCTGCCGGTGTTCGTATGTTACAATTAGTTCAATACTTTTTGGATACCAATTACGACGTAATCTTCGTTTCAACTGCTGAGAAAAGTGAACGTAGTCTATATCTTGAAACCATTGGCGTACGAACAGAACAGATTATTTTAAATTGTGATTCCTTCAATGATTTTATAAATGACTTACAACCTAACACTGTTCTTTTCGACCGGTTTTTAACGGAAGAGCAGTTTGGTTGGAGGACTGTCGAACATGCACCAAATGCACTTCGAATCCTAGATACCGAAGATTTACATTCGCTTCGGTATGTAAGGGAACTATGTTTCAAAAAGGACATTCCCTTCTCCGAAGATATTTGGATACAGCATGATAAAACAAAGCGTGAAATAGCAAGCATATATCGTTCTGATATATCCCTTATCATCTCTGATTTTGAAATGGGGCTTCTCGCAAGAACACCGGGAATAAGCAAAAGCATTTTACTTCATCTTCCGTTTATGGTTGATGATTCGGATGTTGCTACGAAAACAAAATCTTTTGAGGAGCGTAGCGATTTCATATTTATTGGAGGGGGTAAACATCTGCCCAACGTAGAAGCAATCAAAGAGTTAAAAACAAAGCTTTGGCCAAAAATCAGGAAGCAGTTACCCAAAGCAACCCTTTTTGTTTACGGCGCTTACTTACCGCAACAGATACTGAAGTTACATGATATGTCAGATGGATTTATAATTCGTGGTCAAGCTAAAGATGTATCCGAGGTAATGCAAAATGCCAGGGTATGTCTTGCTCCTTTGTCGTTTGGCGCAGGTATTAAGGGGAAACTATTACATGCCATGCAATTTGGAACACCAAGCGTAACGACAACAATAGGTGCAGAAGGGATGCATGGAGAGTTGGAGTGGAACGGCATCATCGCAGAAAATAAAGCGGATTTTGTAAGGGCCGCGGTTGCGTTGTATCAAAATAAAACCCAATGGAATGAAGCACAAAGCAATGGTTACAAGCTCGTAAAAAACCGATACGAAAAGATTCCACTAGAAAAAAAGTTAAGTTCCAAAATTGACAGTATACGTGAAAATCTAAAAGCGCATAGAAATCAAAACTTTACAGGAAGTCTTTTACTGCATCAAACGATGGCAAGTACCAAATACATGAGCAAATGGATTCAAGAAAAAAATAAAAAAGTCAACTAGCTTTTAATTGGTTGAGTTTAGCCAATCCTAAAATGGGTTACTTTTTAAGTTCTCGCTTCATTAAAACATCTAAATAGGCAACCGTATTCAATAAGTATTTTCGGTCATGGGTTACGGTGGCCATCACTATTGCCCCTTGTAGCATGGTAAGCATCTGTTTTGCGAATTGTAAAGGTGTTACTGGGATTTTTATTTCTCCGTTATTAAGACCAGTTTCAAGTACTAAAGCAATTTCACCTTCTATTTCCTTGATGGTTTCCTTGGAAGCAGCAGCAAGCAGCTTGTTGTTATGTTGTGCGTCCATGCCTACGTTCATAACAGGACAGCCACCCATAGTACTGGTGAAAGAGTCGTATTTCTTATAAAATTCGGTTAAACTGGATAAGCGATCAAGGGAAGTTCCAGGAATCTTCAATCGATTATCAATAGCAGCCAATAAAAGCTTGCGGTTATGTTCAAAAGCGCAAAGTGCGAGTGCTTCCTTATTTTCAAAATTACCGTATAAAGCACCTTTGGTAAGCCCGGTTGCCTCTGTAAGATCGCTCATGCTTGTGCCTATGTAGCCATGCTTGTTAAAAATAGGGGCAACAGTCTTGATAATAAAATCGGTGGTTCTTTCGGCTTTCGTAGACATAAATCCTTTGTTTTGTACGAAGATAAAAAATCTATACTGTACGGTATATAGTGTTAATAAAAAAAAGCGCGCTAAAATAATTTTTAGTGCGCTTTTCAAGATTACAACTTCTATTTATGTAACCAAATCATTCTGATTTCTAAAGACCAGCTCATTGTCAAAAGCGTCTAATAAAATAATACTGTCCGCTTTAATCTCACCACTTAATAAGGATTTGGACATCTTGTTAAGGACTTCTTTTTGTATAGTTCTTTTTACTGGCCTGGCTCCATATTGTGGTTCGTAGCCTTTCTTCGCCAAGAAACTTATAGCCTCCTCGGTTGCATCCAAGGTAATGTTCTGTTTGTCCAACATCTTTTTTAATCCATCTAATTGCAACTTCACAATTTCATGAATATTTTCCTCATTCAAAGGTGTAAACATGATAATATCATCTATCCTATTTAAGAATTCCGGTCGTATGGTTTTATTCAATAATCCCAAGACCTCAATTCTTGCGGCTTCCGCAGCGCTATAGGTATCATTGGAGTTTTCAAATTTCTCCAAGATTATTTGACTCCCCATATTACTGGTCATGATGATTATTGTGTTCTTAAAATCTGCCACACGACCCTTGTTATCCGTCAATCTACCTTCATCCAACACCTGTAATAGAATATTGAACGTATCTGGGTGTGCTTTCTCTATTTCATCTAAAAGTACAACAGAGTAGGGTCGTCTTCGTACGGCTTCCGTTAATTGTCCGCCTTCATCATATCCTACGTATCCAGGAGGTGCACCAACCAATCTACTCACGGAGTGGCGTTCTTGGTACTCGCTCATATCTATACGTGTCATAGCGTTTTCGTCATCAAAAAGATAGGCAGCCAAGGTCTTTGCCAATTCTGTTTTTCCAACACCGGTCGTACCTAAGAAAAGAAAAGAACCAATGGGCTTTTTCATATCCTGTAATCCCGCCCTGCTTCTTCTAATGGCATCGGAAACAGCTTGTATGGCCTCATTTTGTCCTACCACACGCTTGTGTAGTACGTTCTCTAAGTTCAGTAGTTTTTCCCGCTCGCTTTGAAGCATTTTTGTTACCGGAATACCTGTCCATTTGGCGACGACTTCGGCAATATCCTCACTAGTTACCTCTTCTTTGATTAAGGTCCCTGATTCCTGTTGTTCTGCCAGTTCTCCTTGAAGTTTCACAAGGTTTTCCTGTGCCTCCTTAATTTTACCATATCGTATTTCCGCTACCTTTCCATAATCTCCATTACGCTCTGCGCGTTCCGCTTCGGCCTTAAAATTTTCGATATCCAATTTTGTTTTTTGGATATTGTCTACTACGGACTTTTCGCTTTCCCATTTTGCGAACATTTCATTTCGTTCATCCTTTATATTGGCAAGGTCTAAATTAAGTACTTTGAGTTTGGATTGATCGTTCTCTCTCTTTATAGCCTCTATTTCAATCTCCAACTGCATAATTTTCCTATCCATTACGTCTAACTCTTCTGGTTTGGAATTGATTTCCATGCGTAATTTGGAAGCTGCCTCATCCATAAGGTCAATTGCCTTATCTGGGAGGAACCTATTTGTAATGTAGCGTTGAGAAAGCTCTACTGCAGCTATTACCGCTTCATCTTTAATTTGAACTTTATGGTGCGCCTCGTATTTTTCCTTGATTCCCCTAAGTATTGAAATAGCGCTCTCTGTATCTGGCTCATCGACAATAATTTTTTGGAATCTCCTTTCTAAGGCCTTGTCCTTTTCAAAGTATTTTTGATACTCATCCAAGGTTGTAGCACCTATCGCCCTAAGTTCTCCTCTTGCCAAGGCAGGCTTGAGTATGTTTGCCGCATCCATTGCACCTTGGCCACCACCTGCACCTACAAGCGTATGTATTTCATCTATGAACAGGATGATATCACCATCAGCACTGGTAACTTCCTTTATGACCGCCTTTAAACGCTCTTCGAATTCTCCTTTGTATTTGGCTCCTGCGATTAAGGCACCCATATCCAAAGAGTATATGGTCTTATTTTTTAAATTTTCGGGAATGTCGCCTTGAACAATTCTGTGGGCCAAACCTTCTGCAATTGCTGTTTTACCTACACCCGGTTCCCCAACTAACATGGGGTTGTTTTTTGTTCTTCTAGAAAGAATCTGAAGTACTCGCCTTATTTCTTCATCTCTACCTATAACCGGATCTAATTTTCCACTATCCGCTAACTCGTTCAGGTTTTTTGCGTACTTGTTCAAGGAGTTGTAAGTATCCTCAGCACTTTGAGACGTTACCTTGGCGCCGTTACGTAATTCTGAGATTGCAGCAAGTACATTTTTCTCTGTTACGCCTTGGTCTTTTAGAACCTGAGCGATTTTACTCTTGGATTTAAAAATGGATAAAAAAAGATGTTCTATGGAAACATACTCATCTCCCATATTTTTAGCTACGATACTGGCATCATTTAATGTTTTACCGGCTTCTCTCGAAAACTGTAAATCGCCACCTTCAACTTTAGGGAAAGAGCTAAGTTCCTTTTCAAGAATTTGAGCAATGAGACTTGCATTAAGACCTAATTTTTTTATCAGGAATGGAATGGCATTTTCATCAACCTCTGTAATGGCCTTAAAAAGATGCTCGTTCTCAATTTGTTGATGGCCCAAACCTTGGGCAATCAACTGGGCCTTCTGTATGGCCTCTTGCGATTTTATGGTGAAATTATTACTGTTCATTTTTATATCGGTTTAAATTGTTCTATTATTTTTGTAGTGTAGGTCAACAATCCTACCAATACAAAATAAGCGACAAAGTGTCGCTAATATCACTATTAAACAAGACATTACGTCAGTTGTAGTTAGGAAATGAAGAATTGATTGACAAACACAGAAAAATATGGGATTATTTACTAAGTTTTTCGGGAACAACAATGATGAAAACCATCAGGAGCCTAATAAAATTCACTGGATTCCCTTGGCTTCGGTTTCACAATTAGAAGATATTGCCGCAGCCTCCGTCGGTAAACCACAAGTTATTTTCAAACATTCTACCACCTGTGGTATCAGCCGAATGGTATTGAATATGTTTACGAGTTCCTTTACATTGGAGTCTGGGGCGATGGATATGTATTTTTTGGATTTACATGCGAATAGGGATGTATCCAATACAATAGCCGAGAAGTTTCAAGTGATGCATCAATCGCCGCAGCTGCTTATTGTTAAGAATGGGGTAGTGGTCGCCCATGATTCCCATGGGGCAATAAATGAGCTTCAGTTGGATCAGTATATTTAAAATAGTTTCGCGTTAGTGATAATTAAAAATAAGTGAGGCAGATATACTTTACCTAAAAGTATATCTGCCTCAAAAAAGTTCTAAACCAACTTTGCCGTTTAAGGAAAACGCTGCCTTCCTAGAATATTCTTTAAATTATTCTTTAAATCCTCTCCAGCATCATACACCATTTGTTCATTGGTAGGAAAGGGAACCCTTGCCAATTGTAATAAGGCAATTAATTCATTGTCCAAGGCTCGCTTGTCGCCGTCATAGTTGGCATAACTATGCTCGAACACATAATTACTTGCTAAGGGATATTGGTTCAACTGCTGCTGTTTTCTTAGGTCGGTAAAATTAACAACACCAGTGACCTGTGCACTTTTGAATTGTGTAAACTGATAAAAATCTGCTCGTACTGTTTTAAAATTATCCGTTTTAATCTTGTTTCCAAGACTATCCTTTACAATATTGCCGTTTACATCTTTAACATAGGTAAAGCCATCTTTGACCTGTCTTTCCTTTATAATCTGCCTTTCATTAATCTGTTCTGGAGAAATGTTGATATCCTGAAAAGAGACTTCCATCTGGTAGTCATAATCCAAGTTGTCCAACTTAGTAGTGTGGTATTCCGTCCAAAGATTATTTAATCCGTAGGTATTAAAATTTAAGAGTTCTTCTTCTAACCGCACAGGGATTACCTTATCGGTACTGTTAAAAATTTCTACGATTACATAGTCCAATCCTTTCTGATACGCTTCTTCGGTTTTTTGTCTTGCATCTCTATAATCAGGACTAATTTCTTGTAAATACTTCAAATCGTCATAGGCCTGCCTAAAATCCATTTTGGACATACCGGTATCTAGTAAGCCCACGGCATTGTTATATAAGTAATCCGACAGTTTTTCTTTAGACGCTATTATTTGAGCATCATAATTTTTAAAATTAAACTGTGCCTTTCTGTTTTCATCTGTAATACGTAATGGTAGCAGCGGTCGTATTTGTTGCTGTACCGTCTTTAGACGCTCATACGTTTTAAAGATAGTTTCATAATTCGCTGGATTCCCCTCCTTTTTCAGGAAATTAATATGTTGTATTTCGCGCTCCGTATTTTTTTTATAGGCATCCTCGAGCATGACTATGAAGGGTTGATTACTCTTTTTTGCCTTGTTGTCCGCAATATTTGCAACAGCTTTATTAATTGCCATCCAATAATCGCCGGAATTTAACGCCTCCTGAGTCCTTTTAACTCCACTACAGGAAAACAAAATAGCTAAGGTGCCGTAAAGTAGAATTTTTTTCATGACTGTATCTTTTGTTGTTTGTATGGTTAATTCAATCTCTATGCCACAAAGGCATAAGACGATAACGCAAAAGATTACTAATTAGTGTAAACACTGGGTATATATACCATAGCATAGTGTTTTAATTAACTGAATTATATTTTAGTTGTTAACTATTTAGTGATAAATACTACTATAATTCGCTTGAATAGTCCATTAAAAATGATGTTCTATTTGTATTTTTACACCCTAATGTAATTATTAAAAGATATGCAAAGGGATAACCGCATTTTTGAGTTAATCGAAGAAGAAAAACAACGCCAAATTAACGGTATAGAACTAATTGCTTCAGAAAATTTTACGAGTCCGCAGGTAATGGAGGCGTCTGGTTCGGTATTAACGAATAAATATGCGGAAGGATACCCAGGCAAGCGTTATTATGGAGGTTGCGAGGTGGTGGATAAAGTAGAGCAATTGGCCATAGACAGAGCCAAAGAGCTTTTTGGTGCTGCGTATGCCAATGTGCAACCACATTCCGGTTCACAAGCAAATGCCTCCGTTTTTCATGCCTGCCTGCAGCCCGGAGATACCATCTTAGGATTTGATCTTTCCCATGGCGGTCATTTAACACATGGTTCTCCGGTGAACTTCTCGGGTAGACTTTACAATCCTGTATTTTATGGTGTAGAGAAGGAAACAGGATTATTAAATTATGATAAAATTCAAGAAATAGCCTTGGAAGCACGCCCAAAGCTCATCATAGCAGGTGCTTCTGCCTATTCTAGGGATATGGATTTTAAACGTTTTCGTGAGATCGCAGATAGTGTAAATGCCCTATTGCTGGCCGATATTTCCCATCCATCTGGTTTGATAGCCAAAGGAATATTAAACAATCCTGTTCCTCATTGCCACATCATAACTACAACCACACATAAAACCCTTAGAGGACCTCGTGGTGGTCTGATATTAATGGGAGAGGACTTTGACAATCCTTTTGGTATTACCTTAAAGAATGGTAAACTCCGTAAAATGTCAGCATTATTGGATTTGGCTGTCTTTCCAGGAAATCAGGGAGGGCCTTTGGAACATATTATTGCAGCAAAGGCTGTTGCGTTTGGAGAAGCGTTAAGCCCGGAATTTTCTGAGTACATGTGGCAGGTAAAGAAAAATGCGGACGCCATGGCAAAAGCATTTGTTGATTTGGATTATAATATCATCTCGGGTGGAACGGACAATCACATGATGTTGATTGACTTAAGAAACAAAAATATTTCTGGGAAAGATGCAGAAAAAGCACTAGTGCTTGCGGATATTACCGCTAATAAAAATATGGTACCGTTTGATGATAAGTCACCATTTGTAACATCTGGAATACGTTTTGGAACACCGGCGATTACCACGAGAGGACTCATGGAAGAAGACATGAAAACCATTGTAGGCTTAATAGATAAAGTAATCAACAATCCAGAAAACGATGCTATTATTTCAGCGGTAAAAAAAGAAGTAAATACCATGATGAGGGCTAGACCGATATTTGCAGAGAGTCCTGTAAAAGCCTGAGGATAAACTTCTGTATGATTTTTAAACTAAATATGTATATCTAAATTTGCAGGAATATACATGTTCCTACTCACATCATAGATGAGTGCATCTTCTTGAGATTCTAAATAAACACCCCAGAATTCAAAATAACTCTTGGGTGTTTTTTGGTCAATGCCACATAGGCTACTCGTATCGGGGATGCTTTCCGTTATAGTATCTTCGAAAACGGGAACAAAGATTTCATAAGGTGTTTCCGTTAAACCTTTAGTTATATATATATAGTGATTTGAGATTTCACAGATAACTTCGTCCAATAGTTCGGGAATGCTGCGATTATATATTTTTTTTAGGATAATGTTTGTGTCGTTTAGGAAAAATGTAAGTTCCTCAATATCTAGTTTTACGTTATTCTGTTCGGTCAAGATATCAAAACTTGAATTCAAAGGAGATATTAGACTTCCATCGTTGCCCCATCTACCCTTTTGATGAAAAAGCAATAGCTCTGAAAGTTCCAAATTACAGCGCATGTCTATGGTCATCTCTAGCTCTCCATTGTTAGATGTATAACTTCTTAAGGATACTTCAGAAAAATAGTATTTCTCTAAAGACTTCAAATAAACATCAAGTCCACGAACTCCGGAATTTTCATCTAACTTAGTTGGCGGGTTCAACTTATAATTATCCATATGTTTAACCAATTAGGAATTAAGTTATCCTTAAGTTAAAGGTATAGGTAATCGTTAAAATTAAGTACTAGAAAAACCTTAGAATTTTGGAGGTAATTGCATTTATTTTCCTAAAACAGACTAATTGCCCAATGTACCAGTATTAAATTGGCTCTAGTTTTAGGTGTATTATAGAAAACCTCTTTTTCTAGCTTCTTCCATAAGCGCCAAGTCATTTCCGTTTTTAACTCCAAAAACAGATTTTAATTGTCGTTTTCTGGCTTCTACCGTAGTGTTTGTAGAAGCTATTAATGGTGCAATATCCCGCGTTTTCACACCCAAGGATAAATGATATAAAATTTTAAGATCTTGATCATCAAGGGTAATATCGGTAGACATTCTTCTTCTCACGGCAGCTAGTGCACCAGCCGTGTAATATGGTGGTTTTAACAGTACGGTCTCTACCATTGTTTTTAGAGAAATTTCATCAATTTCCGATTTTACCATATACCCCTCCGGATTTACCGTTTTAAAAATATTATTGATCCTGTAGTTATCACTAAAAGAGGACATGAAAACAAGTTTGGATTTAGGCACCAACTGTCTTGCCAGTACACCCAAATCCACACCAGTCCTAGGGTCTTTAGATTGTGGTGGAAACAACTGTATATCCAGTAAAATAATGTCGTACCGTAAGGAACGCGAAGAAAATTCTATCTTATGTTTACCAATATCGTAGCTCTTTGCAATTTCGACCTTAACATTAAAGTTTTCAAATTCTGAATCCTCAAGAATATACTTATAACCTAAAGTGGTCATTTCATGATCATCCACAGCTAAAATTCGAATGGTTTTTAAGTCTTGCATTGGTACTTGTTTTAATCTACACCTTGATACGTTGTTTCGGATTCAATTTTAGGAGCATTACTATATACGGCTGGAATGTTAAATTTCATTAGAGTTCCCTTATTGGGAGCTGTTTCTGTGGTCCAAGTTCCGTTTATTTTTTTTACCCTCGATTTAATATTTCGAAGACCGATACCTCTTCTTTCTTTATCAAAATCAAAACCTTTACCATCATCTCCAATGATGACCACAAATAAAGATTCATTTAATTCAAAGTTAACAAAGAAATTAGAACAGCCGGAATGTTTTATGGCATTTTGAAGGTTCTCTTGAATAATTCGGTATACATTTATTTTTATATCACCAATAAGGTCATCCCAATGTTCATCTTCGTTGTAGTTAAATATGGTGTTTATGTTGGTTTTTTCTTTGGTAGATGCTAAGAGTTCATCAATAGAATTTGCAAAGTTATTTATTTTCTGGTAGGCCGTATGACTTAGCTCATGTGAAATAGACCTGAGTTCACTTTCTATATGTTTTAGGGCTGCAATAGCTTCGTATCGTTCTTTTATAGCGGTATCATCCGCTTTCTTGTTCAAACCCGTCAATACCATTCTAGCGCCTAGCATTTTTCCCAGTACACCGTCATGTAGCTCTTCCGAAATCCGTTTTTGTTCCAGGCGCTTCACTTCATCTACCTTTTGTTTTTGTGCAAGCATAAGGTTGAATATTTCTTGGTTGTTGGCTTGCTGCTGTTGCTGGAATCGTAATTTTTGATTTTTAGCCCGCTGATCAACTATAATATAAATCGCCAGCCCTAAAAGAAAGAACCCAACAGCGAGGGCGGCCCAAATTTGATTTTGTCTGGAAAGGATTTCTTTTTGTTCTGACAATACTTCGTTCTCGGCAATAAATTCATCGGTTTCAAAACGAATTCTTGCGAATTTATTTCGTGCTTGCCGCTCTTCTTGTTGTAGGCTATCATTTAAGGAAACATAGGTTTGGCCATATTCAGAGGCATTCTTCTTATCTATTTTAGTGAGAAAGGCCAACGTTTCCAAAACACGCTTGTTATTACTGGTTTCTAGTGCAATAGTTTTCGTTGTATGAGCGGCTGCAAT
>CAZUIE010000059.1:0-19576 GCA_964620945.1 uncultured Maribacter sp. | reverse complement strand
TGTACAGGCGGAGAGACTCGAACTCTCACACCTTGCGGCACTAGATCCTAAGTCTGGTATATCTTGCACCAATGAAACACAAATTAACTCATTTTCAATGATTTAAGTGTTTTTTCATTTTATTTAAAGTCATATAATATCAGTTAATATCAACATTTGTTGTACCTATGTTGTACCCAAAAGTTCTAATAAAGTCGTATCTTTCAAGTGAATTTTTGACAAAATGTTGTACCTGATTTGACTTTCGTACTCAAAACAGGTTTACAATGTCAACAAGTGCAAAAATAATTCTTCGCAAAAAGCCCAACGCAAAGGGATTATACCCACTTGCTGTAAGGATAACCAAAGACCGCCGTTCCACCTACAAACATATAGGTCACTATATTGAGTTAGAAGATTGGGACACAAAAAATCTCAAGGTAAAGAAATCTCATCCAAATGCTGAAAGTTTAAACAATCTTTTGACTTCAAAACTTTCGGAAGCGAGAAAAGGTTTGATTGTTTTACAGACCAATAATAAAGATGCAACCGCACGTCAGATTAAAAAGGAAATATACAAGCCAACTTCCAAGCTCACTTTCTTCGATTTTGCGGACGAACATCTTGAAGCTCTTGAAGCGGAAAAGAAAATTAATCGTCATTCTACGGATTCTGCTTGGCTCAGTTATATTGAGAAGTACTGTAAAGCTCGTCATTTAACTTTTCAAGAAGTAGATGAACGCTTCCTCAAAAAGTTCAAAATCTATCTAAAAGGGACTTGCTCTATTTCCGAAACATCCGCAATGAATGTAATGGTCTTAATACGATTACTGTTTAATCGTGCTATCAAGGATAAGGTAGTAAGTAAAGAGCTATATCCGTTCGGTACAGGTAAATTCAAAATTAAGTTTCCAGAAACTACCAAGACAGGACTAACAGGAAAAGAAATACAAGCCCTCGAAAATGTTTCTGAACTTTCCGATATGGAAAAGCACTCGTTAAATGCTTGGCTGTTTAGCTTCTATTTTGCTGGAATGCGCGTGTCCGATGTGCTATTTACAAGGTGGTCCCAGATATATGATGGCAGACTGCATTATAGAATGGGAAAGAATTCAAAATTGCTATCCTTGAAGATTCCTGAAAAAGTAGAAAAAATCTTGGTTCAATATGTTTCAGACAGAAGAAATGATGATGATTTTGTATTTCCTGAAATGAAGAAAGCCGATTTAACCGATGCTAAGGATATCTACAGAAAAAAGAAAGTCGCAAATAAAAAGTTCAACGACCATTTAAAGAAAATTGCTAAGAGAGCTGGCATACAGAAAAAGGTTACAATGCATATTGCCCGTCATTCCTTTGGCAATATTGCCGCGGACAATATTCATCCTCTAATGCTTCAAAAGTTATATCGTCATACTGACCTTAAAACTACTATTAACTATCAAGCCAATTTCATCCATAAAGATGCAGATGATGCTTTGGACAGCGTTGTCAATTTTTAGGCAAATTGTTTACCAGCTGTGAACATCTTCCATAATAATTTTAACATTTTAGAATTTCATTCCTCTACCTTTACAAGCTAAACTTTTTGCGTATGGTTTTAAAGGTCAAATGGATAGATTTCAAAAGTCAAATCGATAAATACATAATTGAGGGCGAAGTCCTTCTTGAAAAATATAAGTCTTCGAGAAGCGAAGAAGAATTTACCGAATTAAAAGATGCAAAGCAGTCTTGGGAAAATACTGTGATAAGCTTCGTTAAAAAATCTTTTGAGCCGGAACACATTAATTTCGCTTATGAATTCAAAGCTCAAAAAGGCTATAATCTGGGAATGAAGTTAGGGATTGACCAAAAGATTAAAAACACTATCCAAGCCTTGAAAGATGAAATCAATGGGCTTGATTACTACTTGAAAATATTATTCATTTCAGATGCTATAGTTCGACCAGATGAAATTGATTTGAACGAACGTGAAAATCTGGACACCGAAGACATACTCGACCTTATCCTTTCAAAACTATACGACCTTTACAAAGATGGAAAATACCATTCCATCAAATGGATTCTTGAAGGTAATGGTGTGAAATTAAATCACGGCGAAGATTGGGACTATGGAAGGATGCTTGAAAATCGAGGTTTAATTGATTCAATGAATGGTAGAGAAGTTAACGCCAAGCTAAAGCTGGAAGGAAAGTATGCAATAGAACAGTCAAGAAAAGCGCAAGTTACAGACTACACGAAAATTAGTAGTTCTGATGAAGAGTTAAAAGCACTTATTGAGGGTGTTCTAAAAGAAGTCGAAAAATTGGGAATTGGCCAGCAAATCATTTTTGATGAATTTGATGAGCTACGAGATGATATTCCCAAGCTAAGTAAGAAATCTTTCGGGCAATTGTTAAAGTCAAAACTCGGGGATTTAATTGCTGCAAAGGCTTTAGACAAAACACTTGCCAGCGAGATATTCAAGCAATTTACCGACCAAATATTGCCTTTTTAATCTATGAATATACTGGCGAGACTTAAAAAAACAATTAAGGCCTTCTTTCAAAAAGAACCACCGCCTGAATACGAGGTTACACAATTTGTTATTTCAGACAGACAACCTATTACAGGTGCATCAAAAATTTCATTTTTTGTGAATAATCCTCAGCCTGGTGCAAGCGTGACCAGAACCTTTGAAAATGAAGACGATGTTATTAATTGGTTAATGAGCAATGCCGACTTTAAACATATACTTTTCAAAAATCTATTTTCATCATCCTCTGTCATCCATCATTGTGGCGTGAAAGAACCAATAACAGAACCTAAAAAGAAACCTGGCGACATTGACATCCTTCTTTACAAAGAAAGCAATGAAAGCAATGCAGTTGGCATAGAATGTAAAATAGTAAAATCAGAATCCTTAGAAAATCAACCGCCAAAAATCAACAAGATTACAAGCGTTCAGAAAAAAGGGACAAAGCAAGCAGATGGTTACATAAACATAGGTTTTAGTAGGGTCTTTCTTATGGTCATATTGATGGACGATGGCAGACACTATAAAAATCCAAATTTCGTCTTTAGAACAACACCAACTGAAGAATTGAAAGAACTGTATGATTTCGACTGGAACACAAAAATGAATACGGAAGTTGGAATAATCTATGCCTATGTCAATCAACTTATATCAAACCATATTAACCAAACGAAAGGTCTGGGTTTAAGGATTGAACGAGAAGCCAAAGAAAGAATTCAATGTGATGGTTTAACTGAGAAAATTAAAAATCTTAATTACTAAGTATTAGTTGAAGAAAGTAGGAATTTGCAGAATCTGCGGTAAGTATGCAAAATTGACGTTCGAGCACGTTCCGCCACAAAGTGCCTTCAATTCTAACCCTGTATTCTTTCAAAAGTCCGTCCATCTTCACGACAAAAAAAGTTTTCTATACGGTAAAAAAATTCGAAGTAATCAAGGTGCAGGTGGATATTACTTATGCAAATCTTGTAACAATCTCACAGGTAGTTACTATGGGGACAGCTACAAGAAATTCGCCTATATGGGAATGATGGCGCTGACACATAGAATTTGGGCATCAAAAGATATTACTTTTGAATATGCCTTACAGCCACTAAACATTCTCAAACAGATTTTAGCAATGTTTATGGCGATAGATACAAGCGACCAACTTTTAAATTTAGAAGGGCTTGCGGATTTTATTTTGGATAAGGATTCAAGGGCGCTTCCAGATAGCTTGAGAGTATTTGTTTACCACACCATTACAAAACAAGTTAGAAATGGCTGGGGAATGACAAGAACCAAAAAAGGGTTTCATCATCTTGGTGAAATTACCTTCCCACCATTCGGTGTTGTTTATGCTTTAGATTCTGAACCCACACGAAACGATTTTTACGAAATAACAGATTTCAAAAATTTTAATTTTAATCAAACCGTTCAAGCGAGATTATCAATTCCTTTTCTTACACCTAAAACATATATTCCTGGACTGTACAATTAAATATTTAAGATATGGCAAAAAACGAACCCATCAAACAACACTACATACCACGTTCCTACCTAAAAAATTTTGGTGTCGAAGCCAAAAAGGGCAACTATTTAGTAGATGCTTATAGACTTGAAGACGATTTGCTACTTGAAAAGATTAGCACGAAAAGTATCTGTTTCAAAAAAAATCTTTACACAATTCCGAATGCTGAAGTTGATAGGAAATACGATTTAGAACACCATTACGCCGAACACGTAGATTCAGAATTTCCCAAAATATATAGACTACTTGTTGATGAAAGTGTGAAAATATTGACCCCTGAGCAAAAGAAACAGGTATTATACGTATGTCTATCTCTTTACTTTAGAACACCAAGATTTCTTAATCATCAAAATGCCTTTACTGACCAAATTTTAGATAGAATGCTACTGTATGCAGACGAAAATGGCGAGGTGAAATTTACGTTTGAAGAAGAAAGACACGAGTTCAATATAAAGGATATAGATAAAGTTAGACAAGAATTTAAAGAGCGAAACAGGATTAAATTCTTGGTGCAGCACTTAGAGAAATGGAAAGAGTTTGTGGACTTTAAATATGATTGCACGATAAATGTCCATCGAATTAATGATAAAGATGCACCATTGATTACCTGCGATAATCCAGTATCTATACGTGGTATAAAATCAACGCGATTCGAAGGCCTTTTCAATCCTGACTCAGTAATAACTTTACCGTTAGATACTCAATATTATTTGGAAATCTTTCCGAACAGCATTGCTGATGGTCAAACTATAATTCATAGAATGGTTCACGATAGGGATTATGTGTTTACGACCAACGCTATCATTCAGAGTAATGCTGAGAAGTTGATAATTGGAAAGCCAGGAACAATAGAAAAACATTTCGAAATTCAATCAAGTTATGAAGAATCTGAAAATGGCGAACAATTTGTTGAAAAGGCAAAATTTAAGTTAGAGGAACTTCAAAAGTTTCATCAAATTTGTGAAAAGACGGGATTAACTTCGACTGAAACAATTGGTCAGCTTAAAAAGATGCTTAACCATAAATATTTCAAAGATGAAGACCAACTCATTAAGATGAAAAGGCTTTTAATTGCAACTGGACATTGGAAATAATTGTTGTCTATAAACTTAATGAGAAAATTAAATTTCTGTTAATCCCAATAAAAACTGTTAAATTTTTGTAATTTTGCAACGATGAAACAGGCTTTCCATAAAATATTATCCATTTCGATGGCCTTTGTAGTGATGTTCTCTACTATGTCATTTACTGTGGATATGCATTATTGTGGGGACAATTTGGTCGATTTCAGTTTATTCTCAAAAGCTGAAGGTTGCGGAATGGAAAAAGCGCAACCCGTTAAAAGTTGTGAGAATCCTAAAATGACTGAAAAGTCTTGCTGTTCTGATGAGCAAATTGTAAAGGAAGGCAAAGACGACCTTAAAATATCTTTTGACACACTTTCATTCGAGCAGCAAACGTTCATCGCTGCTTTTACCTATTCTTATATAAACCTTTTTGAAGGAACCGAATCTGAAGAAGTTCCTTTTGAAGATTACCCGCGACCCTTTGTCAAACGGGATGTGCAAGTGCTGCACCAGACTTTCTTAATTTGATTTGTTAGATTTTTAGAATGAAGCCCAACAGCTATGCTGTCGTGGGCTAAAACTCGTGTTTGCCATTTTTTGCAACACACAATTCCAATTATCTAATAATCAAATGCTATGCTGAATAAGAGCATTAAATTTCTCATAGAAAACAAACTTGTTGCCGTTCTATTACTCGCCCTATTTGTGGGTTGGGGCGTGGTCAATGCACCCTTCAATTGGGAAACTGGCTTTTTGCCTACAGACCCAGTTGCCGTAGATGCCATACCTGATATTGGCGAGAACCAACAAATTGTTTTTACCAAGTGGCAAGGTCGCTCGCCACAGGATATTGAAGACCAAATCACATATCCACTTACCACTTCCCTTTTGGGTATTCCTGGTGTGAAAACTATTCGCAGTTCTTCGATGTTTGGGTTTTCCAGCATCTATATCATTTTTGAAGAAGATATAGAGTTCTATTGGTCGCGCAGTCGCATACTCGAAAAACTAAACTCACTTCCTGCAAACCTATTACCTGATGGTGTCAATCCATCATTAGGACCAGATGCCACGGGTCTCGGACAGATATTTTGGTACACGCTGGAAGGTCGTGATAAAGACGGCAACGTAACTGGCGGATGGGATTTACAGGAATTGCGTAGCATACAGGATTACTATGTGAAATATGGATTGTCATCGGCAAGTGGTGTTTCTGAAGTAGCTTCCATTGGTGGCTATGTTCAGGAATACCAAGTGGACATTGACCCAGAAAAAATGCGCCAGTACAATGTGAGTATGGGCGATGTGGTTAAAGCCGTCAAACAGAGCAATCAAGATATAGGGGCACAGACTCTCGAAATCAATCAAGCCGAATACCTCGTACGCGGATTGGGTTACGTCAAGTCCATAGCAGATATTGAAAATGCAGTTGTAGATTCTGAAAATTTCACTTCCATCCGCATCAAAGATGTGGCTAACGTCCATTTGGGGCCTGCTACCAGACGTGGTATTCTCGATAAGGAAGGGGCCGAAGTCGTAGGTGGTGTCGTAGTCGCTCGCTACGGTGCAAATCCGTTGGAAGTTATCAATAATGTCAAGGCGCAAATTGCCGAAATAAGCTCTGGACTTCCCACAAAAACTTTATCAGATGGTCGCATTTCGCAAGTTACCATTGTACCATTTTATGACCGGACAGAACTCATACAAGAAACGCTGGGAACGCTCAATGAAGCACTCACTTTGGAAATCCTAATTACCATTTTGGTCATTATTATAATGGTGTTCAA
The DNA here is from genome assembly GCA_964620945.1 of uncultured Maribacter sp. Lineage (GTDB taxonomy): Bacteria > Bacteroidota > Bacteroidia > Flavobacteriales > Flavobacteriaceae > Maribacter. The sequence goes on along the minus strand of CAZUIE010000059.1, from coordinate 12,718 downwards.
CCTGCGTGCATCTATCCTAATTTCAGGATTATTGCCCGTAGCCGTTTTGATGGTTTTTATCACGATGAAGCTCTTTAATGTAGATGCAAACATCGTCGCACTTTCAGGTATCGCCATTGCCATCGGTACAATGGTGGACGTGGGCGTGATACTTGCCGAAAATATGATTCGGCATTTGGAAGATGAAAAGTTACGCCTTAATGAAAACGGTAAGGAATACAGCACAAACGAAATTATCTACAACGCAACTGCCGAAGTTTCTGGTGCTATCCTAACCGCAGTTTTAACAACAATAATCAGTTTCCTGCCCGTATTTACGATGATTGGTGCCGAAGGAAAACTGTTCCGCCCGCTTGCCTTTACCAAAACAATGGCACTCACAGCATCGCTCATCATTGCGCTGTTTATTATTCCACCCATCGCGGCATTCCTTTTCCGCAAGACGAGTGTACGAGAACGCACCCAATATGCCATCAATGGCGTACTTGTTTTATTGGGGATTCTCGCCATCGTTTACGGCTATTGGTTAGGACTAATTCTTATCGCTTTCGCCATAACTTCATTTTTAAAGATGCGTGGTACGCTTTCGCGAAAGCGTAAAAACCTAATCGACATTATCATTTCATCAGTTGCCATCGTCTTCTTGCTCGCTACGTATTGGCGACCGTTAGGCTTTGACCGAAGCATCGTGATGAACCTGATATTTGTATCCATTATCTGTTTTGGACTGCTCGGTGTATTCTCAATTTTCAGGATATACTACGAGCGTATTTTGCGATGGGCACTTCAAAACCGATATCTATTCTTAATAGTTCCGGCTACGGTGCTCACGCTCGGTATTCTCATAATGCGAAATACGGGCAAAGAGTTTATGCCAGCGCTTAATGAAGGCTCGTTCCTGCTGATGCCTACATCCTTGCCACACGCAGGTGTTGAAGAAAACAAGCGTGTACTACAACAGCTCGATATGGCGGTGGCAAGCATCCCTGAAATCGAAACTGTAGTAGGAAAAGCGGGAAGAACCGAAAGCGCACTCGACCCAGCACCGCTCTCGATGTATGAGAATGTCATTCAGTATAAATCTGAATATATGCGAAATACATCTGGCGAGCGACAACGTTACAAGGTCAATGACGATGGATTGTTTGTACTGAAAAACGATAAATTCATTATCAATCCGAATAATGAAATAGATGATAATGTCAACTATGCCGAAACATCGCTAAAAACGACTGCTACACGCGAAGAGTTGATTGAAGATGACGATGGCGAGTACTACCGAAACTGGCGACCGGACATTGAAAGTCCTGATGATATTTGGAACGAGATTGTACGAGTGACCAAATTACCAGGCGTGACATCGGCACCCAAGTTGCAACCCATCGAAACGAGATTGGTAATGCTACAAACGGGAATGCGTGCGCCTATGGGCATCAAGGTAAAAGGTCCCGATTTAAAGTCCATAGAAAACTTTGGACTGGAATTGGAAGACATTCTCAAACAAGCCGAAGGCGTTAAGGAACAAGCTGTTTTTGCAGACCGTATCGTGGGCAAGCCGTACCTACTCATAGATATTAAGCGAGACCAATTGGCTCGATATGGCATATCCATTATGGACGTGCAGGAAATCCTTCAAGTGGCAGTTGGTGGTATGCCACTCACGCAAACCGTGGAAGGTCGTGAACGTTATGCCGTTCGAGTTCGCTATCCACGAGAATTGCGGGCAAACCCAGACGACTTGCGTAATATCTATGTTCCTGTTGAAAAGGGAAGTCCCGTACCGCTGGGTGAACTGGTAGAGATACGCTACGAGCAAGGACCACAGGTCATTAAAAGTGAAGACACTTTTTTAATTGGCTACGTGCTGTTTGATAAACTCGATGGCTTTGCCGAAGTGGATGTGGTAGAAAATGCCCAAGCCCTGATTCAAGAAAATATTGATAACGGTTCGCTGGTCGTGCCGCAAGGCGTGAGCTATCGATTTACGGGAACCTATGAAAATCAGTTGCGAGCAGAAAAAACGCTATCGGTCGTGGTGCCACTTTGTTTACTGGTCATTTTCTTGATTTTGTATTTCCAGTTCAGGTCGGTTTCTACATCGCTTATGGTGTTTACCGCAATTGCCGTAGCCTTTGCAGGTGGTTTCATAATGATTTGGTTGTATGGGCAAGATTGGTTTTTCAACTTCAGCTTTTTTGGCGAGAATCTACGGGACTTGTTCAATATGAAGACCATCAATTTGAGTGTCGCCGTTTGGGTAGGTTTTATTGCCCTCTTCGGTATTGCAACAGATGATGGTGTGGTAATGGCCACCTATTTAGACCAATCTTTCAAAAGCAACGAACCAGACAATAAAAAAAGTATAAGGCTCGCCACTTTGGAAGCCGCAGGTAAACGTATTCGTCCGTGTTTGATGACTACCGTAACAACGGTGCTGGCACTACTTCCCGTACTCACATCCACAGGCAAGGGAAGCGATATAATGATACCGATGGCGATACCCATTTTTGGCGGAATGATAATCGACGTTACGTCTTATTTCCTATTACCAGTTTTATACAGCTGGAAAAAGGAATACCAACTTAAAAAAGCAAACAGATGAAAAAATTAAAATATATACTCGTGTTTTTGTTTGTTTCCGCTTTCGCGAAAGCGCAACAACTACAATCCTACATCCAAGAAGCTGAAGCGAACAATCCAGAAATTCAAGCTTTTGAACTGCGCTATAATATCGCCGAAGAAAAGGTAAACGAAGCCAACTGGATTCCCAATACCGAAGTAAGTGCCGGCTACTTTGTGAGCGAGCCAGAAACCAGAGTGGGCGCACAACGTGCACGGATAGGTGTAAAACAGATGTTGCCGTGGTTCGGTACTATTACAGCTCGTGAAAATTATGCCACCGCAATGGCAGATGCCGAATATGTGGACATCACGATTGCAAAGCGCAAGCTCGCACTTTCGGTCGCACAATCCTATTATAGCCTGTATTCTATACGTGCCAAGCAAGCTGTGCTGGATGAAAATATACAGCTTCTGGAAACCTACAAGCAACTTGCACTCACATCTGTAGAAGTGGGCAAAGCGAGTGCCGTAGATGTATTGCGACTTCAGATTAGACAAAATGAATTACAACAACAAAAGGAAGTGCTGGAAGAAGAATTTACAGCAGAACAAACGGCTTTCAACAATTTGCTCAACCGTGATGCAATGATGACGGTTATCGTCGTTCCCGAAATGGAAATTCCACAAGAAGACCCATTTTATTCTAATGATGCGCTATCACTCAATCCCGAACTGCTCAAATATGACAAACTCTATGAATCAGTAGCACAATCTGAACTGCTCAACCAGCGTGAGAGTTTGCCTATGATTGGTTTTGGTTTGGACTACTTGCCCGTAACGGAACGTAGCGATGTCAACTTCAGCGATAATGGGAAAGATGTGTTGATGCCTATGGTTTCGGTTTCAATCCCCATTTTCAACAACCGTTACAAATCCATTTCAAAGCAAAACGAACTGCGACAGCAAGAAATAGAAACCCAACGGGAACAGCGATTGAATGTGCTGGAATCCGCTTTCGCGAAAGCACAATCACAACGCAACCAAGCACGCATCGCTTATAGCACCCAAGACCGCAACCTGAAGCAAGCGCAAGATGCCGAAGAAATTCTGGTTAAGAACTATGAAACTGGCACTATCGATTTTAACGATGTGTTGGATATTCAAGAGTTGCAGTTGAAGTTTCAAATGAATCAAATCGATTCGGTGCAAATGTACTATGTACAATCGGCCATTATTAACTATTTAATCAACTAATTATGGTCAAGGATTTTTACATAAAGAATATGGTATGTGATAGATGCATCAAGGTTTTAAGGGATGTACTGGATAAACAAACTATCGAATTGTTACAAATCGAATTGGGTCGTTTGCGCCTAAACATCGAGAGCGATGATGAAATCGAAAAATTGAAAACTTTACTTGAAAGTAATGGATTTTCCCTAATTGGCAGTACCGAAGAAAAACTCACAGAGCAGGTTAAGGTAGAACTGATTAAAGCATTACAAAAATTGCCTTTGGAACTCGATAAGAAATTATCCGCTCACTTAGCCGATGCATTGGGTCACGAGTATTCTAAAATCAGTAAGGTCTTTTCAATTACCGAAGGCATTACCATTGAGAAGTACTTCATCAAATTGAAAATAGAAAAGGTAAAGGAACTGGTACAGGCCAAGGAACTCAACTTTACAGAAATGGCACAGCTGCTGGATTATAGCCATATCAACCATTTGAGTGGCCAGTTTAAAAGCGAAACGGGTATGAGCCTGACCGAGTATAAATCACAACAGAAAAACTTTAGGAATTCATTGGACAAAATTGTATAGATAACAACCATAATTATGACACAAGCTGTTGATTTACAGCAGTAATTTTATCCAAATAAAATTAAGAACTATGAAATATAAAATCACATTACTTCTAACAATGCTTATCACTTTTGGTGCAAAAGCCCAATTGGTAGCGAATGAAACTGAAGAAAATGTTGACAACTGGCCAGAACGGATTTATGACCTTACTATAGATTATAAAACCGTAAACTTTACGGGCAAGGATGTACAGGCAATGACCATTAATGGTGGCATACCTGGTCCCAATCTCGAGTTCAACGAAGGCGAGTTTGCCATTATCAACGTTACCAATAAAATGGATGTGGAAACATCTGTCCATTGGCACGGGATGATATTACCTAATTTCCACGATGGCGTACCGTATTTGACCACACCACCTATCCGTCCAGGGGAAACCTTTCAATACAAGTTTGCATTGAAACAATCTGGAACCTATTGGTATCATTCCCATACTGGGTTACAGGAACAACGTGGGGTGTATGGTTCATTACAGATAAATCCAAAGGAAACCGATTTAGAATATGACAAAGATTTGGTCTTAGTGCTTTCGGATTGGGTAGATGAAAATCCACAATCTCAACTTAAAAATTTGAAGCGTGGCAATGAGTGGTATTTAATTAAAAAAGGTCAGGTTCAAAGTCTGGATAAATTAATTGCCCAAGGCGCAGTAGGTGCCAAGTTAAAGATGGCGTGGCAACGTATGCCAGATATGGCTATTTCAGATAATTATTTTGACAAGTTTTTTATCAATGGTGGTACTTCACAGGAATATCCAGATTTTCAGCCCGGCGAGCGCGTGAGGCTTCGATTTGTAAACGCAGCCGCAGCGTCTTATTTCTGGCTCACATTTGGTGGCGAAGACCCAATGCTCGTATCTGCCGATGGACTTGATGTGGTTCCAGTAGAACATAACAAAACTTTGATTGGCGTTGCCGAAACCTATGATTTTATAGTGACGATTCCAGAAAGTGGAAAACTTCAAGTAAGAGCTACGGCACAGGATGGTTCTGGCGAAGCTTCGGCATTTATAGGAACTGGAAATGTACTGGAAGCACCTGTAGTTCCAGAACCTAATCTTATAAAGAATATGAAGCAAATGATGTCTATGGGTATGAAGATGGGCGCACCTGCTTCAAAATTTAATCCTTCAAAAAACGATTCCATTCAAGTAATGGAAAAGTACAAAATGGATATGGGCGGAATGCAGATGAATAGTATGTCTATGATGGATGATAATATGAAAAAGGGTGAAATGGAAATGGATTCTACCAAGATGGCTCACAATAAAATGGACCATTCAAAAATGGATATGAAGGATGATAAAATGAAAATGTCCAAGTCAGAAATGAAGATGAACAAAGGCAAGGCCAATATGAAAATGGATGGCGGTATGGATATGGGCGAAATGAAAATGGGATATATGGTGCCAAAAGATAAAGTGGTAGGCGATAATATGAAAACGGGTGGTAATCCCGAGTTCAATTACAACTACTTAAGGGCTAAAGAACCTACCGAATTTGAAAACGATAAGCCCGTAAAGGAAATGCTTTTCAACCTTACAGGAAATATGAACCGCTACGTCTGGTCTATCAACGGTGTGCCCCTTTCAGAAACAGATAAGATAAAAATCGAGCAAGGCGAAGTCGTGCGTATCACACTTAACAATCTCACGATGATGCACCACCCTATGCACTTGCACGGCCACTTCTTTAGAGTATTGAACGAGAACGGTGAGTATTCACCACTAAAGCATACTGTTAACGTGGCACCAATGCAAAAAGTCGTATTTGAGTTTGCCGCTGATGAAACTGGTGATTGGTTTTTCCATTGTCACATCCTTTATCATATGATGAGCGGTATGGCAAGGGTTTTCAGTTACGATACACCTCGTGACGAACGATTAGAAGGCTACCCACTTACTAACCTTACCAACGAAGCAGACCACATATTCACTTGGGGCGAAATCACGGCTGCAAGTCATATGACCGAGCTTTACGCTACTGCAACAAATATCAGAAATCAATTTGCGCTAAGGGGCGAATATGGATGGAACAAAAATCTGGAAGCCGAGTTTACCTACGAGCGCTATCTCAATGATTACTTCCGAGTTTTTGGTGGTGTAAATGTAGAGAATGAAGGTGAGGACAGCCTTGAAGAAATAAACACAACCGCCATTGCTGGTGTACGATGGTTAATGCCATTGCTCATTAATTCAGATTTCAGAATTGACAGCAAACTGCGTCCACAGATAAGTTTTAGTACGGGCTTTATGATTTTTCCCCACCTTGGAATTTATGGCGAGTATGAATACCAGATGGACTTTGGCTGGGACGGCAAATTACCCGAAGGTCAGGACTTTGAAGAAGAAACCACGTGGCAAGTTGGACTTGAATACGTATTGAGCCGTGACTTCTCATTAATGGGAAGCTATGACAACCGCTTTGGCGCTGGTGGTGGACTCTCATTAAGATTTTAGAACAATTATTAACTTAAATAAATAACAAAAATGAAAACAGTAAAAAGAACAATAGGTACAATGGCACTTGCTGCTATAATGGTGTTAACGGTTTCCTGCAAGGATGGAAACAAAAATGAACCTGCTGCACCTATGAGCAACGAGATGCACCAAGAATCTATGGATGACAAAGACAATATGGCAATGAATGACAACCAAGATGCAAAAGCAGTCCTACAAGACTACTTTAAACTAAAAGATGCACTTGTCGAGACGAATAATGACAAAGCAAAACAATTGGGTGCCACGCTGGCAAGCACTTTAGGCAGTTTTGATGCATCGAGCTATTCAGATAACGAGCAACAAGAACTCAAGGATATTTTGGAAGACGCAATTGAACACGCAGAACACATTTCAGAAAGTGATATGGCACACCAACGTGAGCACTTTAAGATATTAAGCAAGGATGTTACCGATATGGTTGCCATTACCGGAACTGAGATGAAGATATACGAGCAATTCTGCCCTATGTATAAGAATAATGAGGGTGGTGCTTGGCTTAGTATGAACGAAGAAATTAGAAACCCCTATTTCGGTGACAAAATGTTGAAATGCGGTAAAGTACAGCGTGAAATCAACTAATTGAAGTTTATAAAAATCATAGCGTGGCTTGCCCTTGTGGCATTGATAGTGATTCAGTTCTTTCCAATAACCCTGAACGAGAGCGATACTGTACCGCAAAGTGATTTTATGGTCGAAAATCAAGTGCCTGCAACGATAAAAAATCGGTTGCAGGTTTCTTGCTACGATTGCCACAGTAATAATACAGATTATCCGTGGTATAGTAAGATACAGCCTGCGGCTTGGTATCTGGAAGACCACATACAAGAAGGTAAGGACGAACTTAATTTTAATGAATGGGCAGAATATTCAGACCGGCGAAAGAACAGTAAACTTCGGTCTATCATAAGCCAAATTGAAGAAGATAAAATGCCATTGGATTCTTATACACTCATTCACAAGGATGCAATTCTTTCAGATGAAGATAAGAGGGTGATAATAGATTATATGACAGCGTTAAAAGACAGTTTGGAATAAAGTCCTGATATGGGAAGGGAAAGTTGATGGTTGGTTAGTTAGTAGCCCTTCCCTTGTCAGGCACAATAAAAAATATTAGAAAAATGAATAATGACATAAATGAATTTGAATAAAAACCCTTAAAAACAAACAGGATGAATGCACTTAGAAAAACTACAATATTCGCATTAATTATAATAGCAACAAGCCAAGTGTTCGGACAAGATACAAACACAGAAAAGCAAGCCGTACTTAAAGTAATGAAAACCTATAAGGATGCGCTGCAAAACCTAACGACTGAAGGTACCTTTGAGTTGTTCACAAACGACTCGGAAGTTTTTGAGTCCGGTGGTGTTGAGGGTTCCTATGCGCACTATATAGAACACCATTTGGGACCAGAATTAGGACACTTCAAGAAGTTTGAATTTTCAGATTATGAAATTGATGCAGAAGTAGATTTGCCCTATGCATTTACTACCGAAACTTACGTCTATACCATAGTTCTCAATCCCGATGATAATGGCAATACCCGAACTATAAAGAAAAAAGGGGTGGCGACTTCTATCCTTAAGAAGATAGATGATAAATGGCAGATAGTTAAAACACATTCATCATCCAGAAATGTTAAATAATTTTTAGCCAATCATAAAATGACACACACCTATCACATACACGGAATGACCTGTAATGGTTGTAGAACGCACGTAGAAGAAACGCTCTCTAAAGTTGAAGGTGTTACCAATGCAACTGTCAATTTAGAAAAAGCCGAAGCGACCATTGAAATGCAATCCCATATTCCCATCGAAAAATTTCAAGAGGCGCTGAAAACGAACGGTGGGCAATACAGCATCCATCAGAATGGGGAACATCATCATACCCACGATAAGAAGAAAGTAGAGAAACCCAAAGGCAAAGGAACGGGAACGTTCTATTGCCCGATGCATTGCGAGGGCGACAAGACTTACGACAAACAAGGCGATTGTCCTGTTTGCGGGATGGATTTGGTTGAAGAAGTGAACCTTACGGCTACTTCCGACACCCAATATACCTGTCCGATGCATCCCGAAATTATTAAGGATGAACCGGGAAGCTGTCCAATTTGTGGGATGGATTTAGTTCCTATGGAACCCGATTTATCCGCAGAGGAAAAGACCTATAAAAAACTGCTTAAAAAGTTCTGGATAGCGGTCGCTTTCACATTACCCATTTTTATCATTGCAATGTCCGAAATGCTGCCCAAAAATCCACTCTACGATATTTTGGAACTGAAATATTGGAATTGGATTCAATTTGCTCTTTCAATACCTGTGGTATTCTACGCCACTTGGATGTTTTTTGAACGCGCCTACCGCAGTATAAAGACGTGGAACCTCAATATGTTCACACTCATCGGTATTGGTGCAGGCGTTGCTTGGCTGTTCAGCGTATTCGGAATGCTGGTGCCCGATTTTTTTCCTGACCAATTCAAGACCGAAGCCGGTACGGTTCACGTCTATTTTGAAGCGGCAACGGTGATTCTAACCCTGGTATTGCTTGGGCAGGTTCTTGAAGCCCGTGCGCATAGCAAGACCAATTCCGCAGTCAAGGAACTTTTAAAGCTTGCGCCGAATAAGGCCATCAAGGTTGTCAACGGGGAAGAACAGGAAGTGGCTATCGATGAAATTGAATTGGGTGATATTCTGCGTGTAAAGCCGGGCGATAAGATTCCTGTGGATGGCGTGATTACCGAAGGCGAAACTTCCATCGATGAATCGATGATTACGGGCGAACCCATTCCCGTTAACAAATCTACCGATGATAGAGTAAGTAGTGGCACAATCAATGGCAATCAGTCCTTTTTGATGAAGGCGGAAAAGGTAGGGTCTGACACATTGCTTTCACAGATTATACAGATGGTCAACGATGCCAGTCGTAGCCGTGCACCCATCCAAAAGTTGGCCGATACCGTTTCGGGATATTTCGTACCAATCGTTGTTATAATCGCTGTTGTTACATTTGCCGTTTGGGCAATTTGGGGTCCAGAACCCGCTTACGTTTATGCTTTGGTCAATGCCATTGCCGTATTGATTATCGCCTGTCCGTGTGCTTTGGGACTTGCGACACCAATGTCCGTAATGGTCGGTGTTGGTAAAGGCGCACAAAATGGTGTGCTTATCAAAAATGCCGAAGCTCTTGAAAAAATGGATAAAGTAGATACTCTCATTGTCGATAAGACCGGAACGATAACTGAAGGAAAGCCTACAGTTGAGAAAATGGGATCTTTCGACAACGGTTTTACGGAAAGCGAAGTGCTACAATTTATTGTTTCCCTTAACAGCCAAAGTGAACATCCGCTCGCAGAAGCCACCGTAAAATATGGAAAAGAACAAAACGCAGAGTTTTTAAACGCAGATGGATTCAATGCAGTTACCGGAAAAGGGGTTGAAGGTAAAGTGAATAGTAAGGAAGTGGCTTTAGGTAACGCCAAAATGATGGAACAGGCAAATGCCACACTTACCGAAGCTATGGAAAACGAGGCACAATCCTACCAAAAACAAGGTAAGACGGTTTCCTATCTCGCGGTTGATAGTAAGGTAATTGGCTACGTGGTCATAGGTGACAAAATAAAGGAAACGAGCGCAAAAGCTATCAAGGATTTGCAGGACAAGGGAATTGCAGTCATTATGCTTACTGGTGATAATCACGATACAGCCCAAGCTGTCGCGGATGAACTTAACCTTGCGGATTTTCAAGCAAGTATGCTACCAGAGAACAAATTACAAGAAGTTGAGAAATTACAAGAGCAAGGCAAGGTGGTTGCAATGGCAGGCGACGGCATCAACGATGCACCTGCACTCGCTAAAAGTGATGTAGGTATCGCTATGGGAACAGGTACGGATGTTGCCATTGAAAGTGCGGCCATTACCTTGGTGAAAGGCGATTTACACGGTATCGTAAAGGCAAGAAACCTAAGTGATGCAGTAATGCGCAATATCAAACAAAACCTCTTTTTTGCAATGATTTATAACACGCTGGGTATCCCTATTGCAGCAGGACTACTGTATCCGTTTTTTGGAATACTCTTATCGCCAATGATTGCGGCTTTGGCGATGAGCTTCAGTTCGGTATCGGTAATTGCCAACTCATTACGTCTAAAAAGTAAAAAAATATAATCTAACTAATTGAAAACTTATGAAATACAAAATTTTGATAATCCTATTGGTAGTTGCTTTCATCGGCTGTAAAAATGAGGAAAAGAATAATACCAAAATAGAGACAGAACACAATCATACCCAAAGTGAACCTAAATCTGAGAACAAAAAAACCCTAAGCCCACATACATCGGCAATGGCGATGATAGGTGATGCTCATATTCACATAGATTATTCGTCGCCAGGCGTAAGGGATAGAATTATTTTCGGTGGATTGTTGGCTTATGACCAAGTCTGGCAGGCTGGTGCCCATATGGCTACTTGGCTTGAAACAAACAAGGATATACAAATTGACGGTAAAGAATTAAAAGCTGGGAAATATGGATTTTTTGTAATTCCGAATCAAGAAGAATGGACTGTCATTTTCAACAATAATTGGAACCAACACGGTAAGGACGACTATGATGAAAATGATGATGTATTACGATTTAAAGTAACACCTAAAATTTCCGAAGAAATCAAGGAACATTTAGAATATAGTGTAAACAAAACATCTGAGAATTCTGGAACAATCTCAATGAGTTGGGAAAAAGTCACGATTGAATTTCCTTTTGAGATAAAGTAAAATGGTGAACAGAAATACAGCGAAATGGATTAGAAAAGCACACCGCTATTTGGGTATCTTTTTAGGTATTCAGTTTCTGATGTGGACGATTAGTGGGATGTTTTTCAGCTGGACGGACATTGACGAGATACACGGTAACCATTTTAAGAAATCGGCACCTGTGCAGACCTCTTTTAATGATTTGCTCGGCACATCCCAACTGGCTACTAAAGAATCCGTACAATCCTTGGAACTACTGGAAATAGCAAATGAACCTTACTATTGGATTAATGAAGCACAGCTTTACAATGCAAGAACGGGACAAATGAAAAATGGAATTTCTAAAGACGAGGCACAACAAGTTGCAAATAGGTATATTTTGAACGATTTAGAAATAGTAAAAATTCAATTAGTCGATTCTGTTGGGCCACATCACGAATATCGCGATCGCCCACTTCCAGCTTATGAAATCTCGTATGAGACACCACAAAATTTAAAAGCCTATGTGGCGGTTGAGAATGGCGCTTTTCAAACGGTGAGACACAGGGATTGGCGCTGGTTTGATTTTCTATGGATGACCCATACAATGGATTATCAGGGAAGGGATAATTTCAACACGTTGTTGTTAAGGGCATTTTCACTTTTGGGATTGATAACTGTCTTAAGCGGTTTTGTTTTGTGGTATATCAGTTCCCCATCAATCAGAAAACTAAAAAAGAAAATTAAATAATTAGTAACAAATAAAACCAAAAATTATGAATTCAAATGAACACACAAATTCAGGAAAATCAAAAAATCATTACACACGTTTTGTAGCAATGCTCGCTTGCTCTTTTGTAGCAATGTACATTACGATGTATTTAAACACCTATGAATGGGACCACGTATGGTTTAGCCTAACGAGATTTTATATGGTCTGTCTTGGTATTGCTGCAATGGCCATCATTATGTTTGTGGCAATGCGTGGAATGTATCAAAACAAAAAGAAGAATATCGCCATAGTCTTGGGAAGTATCGTTCTCTTTGTAGGTGCATTAGGACT
>CAZUIE010000058.1:0-19698 GCA_964620945.1 uncultured Maribacter sp. | reverse complement strand
TTTTCATTATCAAAAATACGCTTCATAAGGTACCATCCCAGCGCAAAAGAAATAATCCATAAAAGGTTGTAATACTTAATTTGAACAAAGCCAATATTGAAAAGGGTTTCGTTCGGGTTCCATGTAATCCCTAAAAAATGCATATTATTTTTGTTTGGAAGGGCTAAGATAAGAAAATTGATTTCCCTTTTTTTATTAAATGACGTAGCATTCTTTAGAAAAGTAATAAGTTTCGCTAAATGCGAACTAGGTAAAGCGAACCGCTAACTAAGTTTGTATTTAAGCTATTTAGGTTTATAAATAGTTTATACAACTTTAGAGAAGTAGCTTAGGAATCGTAAGTTACACGAGGGTATCGCACAAAGCTTCTTAAGGTTAAATTTAAATTGTAAAAAAGAAAATAGTATGTACAAAATTAATGGGTAAAGAGTACTACGTTCGGTGCAATAAAATATTCACTATCAAAACCTTACGACTATTATAGAATAGGAACTTATATTTTATTCTCAAACTTTGTCAAGGCACCGGATCATAACCTTTTCCACCCCATGGATTACAGCTCACAATCCGTTTAATGGCTAACCAGCCTCCCTTAAAAAGACCATGTTTTTTAAGCGCCTCTAAGGTGTATTGAGAGCAGGTGGGTGAGTAGCGACAGGTTGCAGGCGTATAGGGCGATATAACCAGTTGATAAAACCGGACTAAAATAACGAAAGGTGCAATTAATATCTTTTTAACCGATAACTTCAAAAGTGGCAGTTTAGGCTTACAAAACTACTATAAAAGAAGCAGCTGACGTAAAATTAAAAGGACCGTATGTTGAATACGGTCCTTTTTGCTGATTTTGTTTATTCAAGCTCCCAATCTAATAGGCTCTAGCTGCTCTGCTTCCTCTGGGGAGTATAATCTGGAACGTATAATGAAACGAATTCCAAGCGGTATTTCTAGAGAGAAACTTGCACCCCGTCCTGGTGTTACGTCTATGGTAAGCTGTGTATGTTTCCAATAGTCGAATTGATCTTTAGACATATGAAAATCACATCCTTCTATAGTACCTAGCCAAACATCATTGTCATCGAGCATAAGGTCACCCTTCGTGAAACACATAGGCGCCGAACCATCGCAACAACCTCCGCTTTGATGGAACATAAGTTCACCATGTGTATCCTTCAATTGATTTATTATTGAGGCTGCCTTTTCCGTTACCAATACTCTCTTTATTGTCATGTTATTTTATATTAAAAGAACCCCATTGCCTTTTTATCGTAGGAAATTAGCATGTTTTTGGTCTGGCGGTAGTGGGCCAACATCATTTTATGGTTTTCTCTACCTATACCTGATTTTTTATACCCTCCAAAAGGTGCATGTGCTGGATATAAGTGATAGCAGTTTACCCAAACCCTACCGGCCTGTATCGCTCTTGAAATGGTGTACGCTTGGTGAGTATCCCTTGTCCATACACCGGCACCAAGGCCATATAAGGTGTCATTGGCTATGGCTATGGCTTCCGCCTCATCTTTAAATGTAGTTACACATGCTACCGGACCAAAGATTTCTTCTTGAAAAACACGCATTTTGTTATTTCCCTTTAGTAGGGTTGGCTGTATATAGAAACCACCTTCTAGTCCTTCGTTATAGGCTTGTTCGCCACCTATTAGGACTTCACAACCTTCTTCTTTGCCTATTTGAATGTAACTTAGTATTTTTTCGAATTGGTCGTTAGAGGCCTGTGCACCCATCATGGTATTGGAGTCCAAAGGATGTCCTAGTTTAATAGCCTTTGTCCGTTCTAAGACACGGGCAATAAAGGCATCGTAAATATTTTCTTGTATTAGTATTCTCGAGGGACACGTACATACTTCGCCTTGATTTAGCGCGAACATATTGGCACCTTCAATACACTTATCAAAAAATTCATCATCAGCATCCATGATGCTCTCAAAGAATATATTAGGTGATTTACCTCCAAGCTCAAGCGTAACGGGTGTAATATTTTTAGAGGCATATTGCATTATTAATTGACCTGTAGTTGTCTCACCTGTAAAAGCTATTTTATTTATACGAGGGCTAGAGGCTAAGGGTTTACCTGCTTCTGCGCCAAAACCGTTTACGACATTTAGCACTCCTGCAGGTAAAATATCCTGAATCATTTCCATTAGAACTAAAATACCTACTGGGGTTTGTTCTGCGGGCTTAAGGATAACACAGTTTCCTGCTGCCAAAGCGGGTGCTAATTTCCAAGTAGCCATCAAAATAGGGAAGTTCCATGGAATAATCTGTCCTACCACGCCCAAAGGTTCGGTAACGTTCAGGGCAACAGTATTTGCGTCCAATTCACTAACGGAACCTTCCTCTGCCCTTATGACACCGGCAAAATATCTGAAATGATCTATAGCCAATGGAAGGTCTGCTGCTCTTGTTTCCCGTATGGCTTTCCCGTTGTCCCAAGTTTCGGCTCTCGCTAAAATCTCTAAGTTCTGTTCCATTTTGTCTGCAATTTTCAGTAGCATATTACTACGTTCCGTTGCAGAGGAAACATTCCAGCTGGCTGCTGCTTCCCAAGCGGCATCAATCGCTTTTTCAATATCCTCTGCCGTGGACCTTGGAATTTTAGTGAAAGATTTTCCATCTACCGGAGATGTGTTTTCAAAATATTCGCCTTTGGTCGGGGCTACCCACTTACCACCTATAAAATTTTCATATTGGTTTTTAAATGTTGGTTTTTGTAGGACATCTTTTTCTACTGTTTCTGTGTTACTCATGGTATGTACATTTTTAAGATTTCTATTATGATTTAAATATCAACTTACCGTTAGTCTAAGCTTGCTTAAAATTAATTATTAAATTATTGATTTATCTGACGTATTCTATGAATAACATGAACAATACTATCATTTATTAATGAAATGATTTATTTGTTCTAAATATTTTGTAAATTTTACAATATTATAAAAGAGTTATTGTGCTAAAAGTATCCCAAAAAATCTTGAAGGAAAGGCGATTGGAAACGCTGGTTGAAAACCAAACTTCCTATACAATGAACAATGCCGCTATGCATATATTTGAAACGCATGAGCAAGCAGAAAAAGTGATATTAAAATTTGAGCAGCCCGTTCTTGCAAGTATGATAGAGGGAAAAAAAATAATGCACTTGAGGGATTATGAGTCTTTTGATTTCTTGCCAGGGGAGTCTTTGATACTTCCTGCAAATGAGCGAATGTGTATAGATTTTCCAGAGGCAGTGGCTAAAAATCCTACCCGCTGTTTGGCTATGTCCATATCCGAGGATAAGATAAAAACGGTGTTGCAGTTTATGAACGATCAAATGCCAAAGGATAGTAAGAAAGAATGGGGATTAATGAATTACAACTTCCATTTTGTAAACGACCCAGGTATTTTTCAAATTTTAAAACGTCTTTTGTTTCTTTTTTCAGAAGATCATCCCTCCAAGGATTTTTTTGTAGATAATATGCTAAGGGAACTTATTATTCGGATTTTACAGACGAACGAACGTAAAATTTACAGTAATGCAACGCTATGTCTTTCCAATGAGAGTCGGTTGGCAGGAGTCATACGGTACATACGGGAGAATCTTGCCCGGAGCTTACAGGTGGATGATTTGAGCAGAATGGCTTGCATGAGTCCATCGCATTTTTACCGTAAGTTTAAATCCGAGTTAGGAATTTCGCCCGTAGAATTTATAAACAATGAGCGCATTAAATTAGCAGTAGGCTTAATGCAGGACACGAAACGTAGTATTAAGGATGTGTACTTGGATTGTGGTTTTGAAAGTAGATCTTATTTTAATAGAGTGTTTAAGAATAGACAAAAAATGGCTCCCGGTATTTATAAGGCCACTATTGAAAATGCTACTTTGCGGACCTGATCATAGACTAAAAGTTGTACCTTCTTTACCGTCTTTAAGTTGAATACCTAAGGCTGCCAATTGGTCTCGTATATCATCTGAAGTAGCAAAATCCCTATTTTCCCTTGCATTTTTTCGTAACTGAATTAACAGTTCTACTGCTCCGCTCAGTTTTTCGGTATCTGCTGCCGAACTTTTTTTGCTTTCTAGACCCAACACATCAAAAACAAAATTATGGATGGTTTCTTTTAATACCATCTTGTCAGCCGCAGTTACGGACTCTTTTCCTTCTTTTATAAGGTTGATGTGTTTAACCGCATCAAATAGGTTAGCGATTAAGATGGGAGTGTTGAAATCATCGTTCATAGCATCATAGCAGGATTGCTTCCAAGCTGATATGTCAAAATCCGTTTGTTTTCCTTCAACTAAAATGTCTAAGCTATTGATGGCCTCCATTAGTTTGTTGAATCCTTTTTCAGAGGCAAGCAATGCATCATTGCTTATATCCAGTATACTGGTATAATGCGCCTGCATCATAAAAAAGCGAACCATGGAAGGTGAAAACGCTTTGCTTAAAATAGTATTGTTTCCTGAAAATATTTCTCCTGGCAATATACTGTTTCCAGTAGATTTGGCCATTTTTTTTCCGTTGAGCGTTAGCATATTCGCATGCAACCAGTACCGAACCGGAGACTTGCCATTACTGGCTTCTGCCTGGGCAATTTCACACTCGTGGTGCGGGAATTTTAAATCCATTCCGCCACCATGTATATCAAATGTTTCCCCTAAATATTTTGTGCTCATTGCCGTACATTCTAAATGCCACCCTGGGAATCCATCTCCCCATGGTGAAGGCCATCGCATGATATGTTCCGGTTCGGCTTTTTTCCAAAGGGCAAAATCCTGTGGACTTCGTTTATCGTCTTGGGCGGCAAGTTCGCGGGTGTTGGCTATCATGTCTTCTAGCTTGCGGCCGCTCAATTTTCCGTAATCATTGGTTTCGTTAAACTTTACAACATCAAAATACACAGAACCATTGATTTCATAAGCGTATCCCTTTGCAATAATCACCTTTATAATTTCAATCTGCTCAATAATGTGGCCTGTAGCCGTAGGTTCGATACTAGGGGGTAAAAAATTGAATTTTTCCAGTATATTATGAAAGTCAACCGTGTAGCGCTGAACTACTTCCATAGGTTCCAATTGCTCTAGCCTTGCTTTTTTTGCGATTTTATCTTCACCGTCCTCAGCATCGTCCACCAAATGGCCTGCATCTGTGATATTTCGCACATACCGGACCTTGTATCCTAAATGTTTAAAGTACCTGAATATCATATCAAATGACATAAAGGTGCGGCAATTACCAAGGTGAACATTACTGTAAACCGTGGGGCCACACACATACATGCCTATATATCCTGGATTTAAAGAAGTAAATAATTCTTTTTTACCTGTTAAGGAATTTTGAACTTTAAGTTGTTGCTGTTCGTATAGTTGCATCTATTAAGAAAGAATTAGAACGTTGTATCTAGGTTAATAAAATTCAGGAATTCTCTGCGCACTGCTTCTTCCTTGAACTTGCCGCCATACTCCGCCGTAACCGTACTACTGTCAATATCCCTGATGCCTCTAGAGTTTACACAGAGGTGTTTAGCGTCTATAACACATGCCACATCATCTGTTCCTAACGCTTTTTGCAGCTCCCTTACAATTTGGATATTTAACCGTTCCTGTACTTGAGGTCTTTTCGCAAAATAGTCTACAATACGATTCATCTTTGAAAGGCCAATAACCCTACCTTTGGAGATGTAGGCAACATGTGCTTTACCTACAATGGGGAGTAAGTGATGTTCGCACGTAGAGTAGAGCGTTATGTTTTTCTCTACCAACATTTCACCGTATTTGTATTTGTTGTCAAATGTAGAAGACGTCGGTTTTTTATCTGGATGCAGTCCCCCAAAAATCTCTTTTACGAACATTTTAGCAACGCGATTGGGGGTTCCCTTTAGACTGTCATCGTCTAGGTCAAGTCCCAATGTGAGCATTATTTCTCTTACATTAGTGTTTATTCGCTTTATCTTTTCTTCGTCACTTAGAACAAAAGCGTCTTTACGAAGTGGTGTTTCCTCGGATGAGGAAATATGGTCCTCACCTATCTCCTCAAAATGGTCTTCCAATGTACCTTCAGTTTTCATGTAAACAATGCTTTAACAGGGCGCAAAGATATGGATTATATGGCACTTAATATAACTGGTAAGCGCTGGTAGTGTATAAATTAGTGTTAAGTGTGGTTGGTCTCTTTTTTGTTTATAACCTTGCATCTAAGGTACAGTTTCATTCTTACCATCTTCGCCAAGGATAGCTTAGCTCATATAGCTTTGGAGTGCTAGAGTATTACTAATAGCTTTAATGGAATGGGTTAAAGATTGCATTTCATCGATTAAGTGCGTAAAAAACCGATGTAAAATACTAAAAGGGTGTACCACCAGTTATCATATATGTTATGGTTTATTAATAGCCCCATTTGTTTTATGCGAATACTACCTTTATTTATTTGTATTTTGTTCCTAAGTATTGGGAATATACAAGCCCAAAATTCACCAGACTGTAGAACTGCTATACCGGTATGTGCGGATGTGCCTATATTCGGCTTGGCCGATGGTGGCGGAGATATTGAAGATTTTGATCCTGAGGTAATAACCCAAACTGGTTGTTTAGAAAAAGGAAGTGTTAGTTCTGCTAATATTGAAAATAATACGTCATGGTATGTATTTCGTGCTGGCACAGCAGGGCAGGTGGGTTTTGATATTCAAGCGATGCCAACCAATGGAGGAACCGGAACGCCTACGGCGGAATGGGATTTTGCAGTTTATGGGCCTTATGATGAAGACGATGGCCAAAATTTTTGTACGATAATTGGGGACGGGACTTCCGAACCTATTCGTTGTAATTACGAAGTAAACAATACAGAATTTACCGGGATAGGCGTGAACCCTGAAAATGGGCAAGAAGGTGCCCCATTTTTAATCGGTAGTCAAAACACGTACGATGAATGGTTAGAAGTGCAACCTGGGGAGCTTTATTATATCTTGATTAATAACTTCAATACCAATTTTGACGATGACCCGGAACCTTTTATGCTACAGTTTACGGGAAGTTCCGTACAAGCCGACCAAGATACAGCTTTGGATTGTACACTAAGAGATGAGTTTTTAGGTTTGGATATTGTTGCTTGTGAAGGTGATCCGGATATTGTATTGAGTGCCTTGCGCTCACCGGCTGGTGCTGATATAGCGAATGTGGCATGGTCTGTAGATTATGAAGATGATGGCGTGGTTGATCAGGTTTTGACGGGGACAGGTCCTTTTGGAGCTGAGTTAGTGGTTGCTAGCCCAAATTCTGGTCGATATTTTGCCGAAATTACCACACTCTCTGGAACTCCTCCTATCGTAGCAGATGTGGGTGGAATTCTGATTACTTTTTATGGCGACCCGATTTTGGACCGAGTGGAGATATTGGATACGAACCTTTCAATTGATCCAGATCAGAACAATGTAGAGTTTATAATGGACGGCGATAGTTCTTATGAATTTGCTATCAATGGTGGTGAATTTCAAGATAGTCCAATTTTCATGAATATTCCACCGGGTGAAAATACCGTGATTATAAATGACAAAAATGGATGCGGGATAACTGAACCCATACCTTTTATCGTGTTCGCCTATCCAAAATTTTTTACCCCCAACGGAGACGGTATTAACGATGAGTGGAATGTTCAAGGAATAGACGCTTCTAGTATTTCGGATGTGGCAGTATTTATTTTCGACCGCTATGGTAAATTGTTAAAACAGTTGGGTGTGGCAGATACTTGGGATGGTACATTTAATGGAAGTGAAATGCCATCCACTGACTATTGGTTCAAATTTGAGTATTCTGAAAATGATAACCTAGCTCCAATTGTTGCAAAAACAAGAAGAACACACTTCACTTTAAAACGATAGTCTCTCCCAATGGATTAGGAGTTTTGCGCATTGTCTGAATTACAGCTGTTAGTTCATGTTTATGAGTGTCTATACTTGGGGTGAGGTAAACTAATCATATACTCCCTAGAATAAATGGATGAGCCATAGGAAATATTATTTCATGAATTCTATGCTTTACTAATTTAAAAACCCCTGTATTCTGAACGTTAAGATTCAGGATACAGGGAGAAATTCTACATTATTCCTAGACTTTGCAGTAGTATTGAAAATAAGGATGATTTTGCTTACAGTACCAATATAACTAGAAATTAATGGTATAGCTTAAGGTTGCATTGGTTCGTATGCGATCTATGGTAGCGGGCGTAATTAAACCAGTATCCAGTAGTAGCTCATTTACTTGTTGGTCTATTCGGTTTAAGGAAAAATCCAACCTGCTTCCACCAAAGTTATATCCGATACCACCAGAAATACTATTTAAATCACCGATTGTATCTGTATTTGCATACGGACTCTGTTCATAACGGTATCCTGCTCTAAGGCTTACCTGTGCTATTCGATATTCACCACCAAATCTAATCGTAGAAACAGCCCCCAATTGATTGGCTATGTCATTATTTATTACTTGAAAATTTGGGTCGCTTTGTGGTCGTAGTTCTGCATTTGAAAAATCCTGGTATCCATAATCTAAACTTAAAAGACCATTTTTTCCAAAAATCACGGCCATACTACCTGTTAGTTTACTAGGGGTTTGAATCGTGTAGGTCTCAAATAGGTTAATGATGTTAAAATCTATAAAGTTGATGTCCTCATCTGCAAGGTCAGAATTTATTCGCTGTGAGAGGTCGTCGTTCAGACGGTACCAAGTTGGAGATTGATAACTACCTCCAATACGCACGAACTCGTTTAACTTGGCTATTGCACCGAGCGTTAAGGAAAAGCCATTGCCTTGGGTAACGAGTAAATTGTCAAATGTAGTCCTTTGAATTTCAGAGTCCGCATCATAACCGGTTTCGGTAAGTCTATCAAGACGCTCGTTGAACACGCTGTGAAAATTAAGTGATGCTCCTAAATAAAGTCTGTCTTTATATTCTGAGGCTATGTTTACGGTGAACTTAGAATTGTAGCCTATACTGCTTCTTTGTAGTTGCTGATCTACGTTGCCGTACGAAGCATTACTGATGTATTGGTTCGTTTGTGGATCATCATCAAGCGGGTCAAGAACGCCTCCATAATATCCTAGAAATGCCTGTTGGTCACTAAATCCGCCGTTGGCACCTATATCTAAATATCCATTTTCGATGAGTTCCCCATCTTCGAGTAGTATAGCCCCTAACGGAGTTCCCTGAGCAAAGTTCAGGAAGTAGGAATCGATTCCCTGGTTGCTTCTTCCAGAGACCAAATAACTATTCTCAAAATTACGCGCTAGGTCGTAATTGAGAGCCAGTGAAAATTTCTTCCAGTCAGAATTTGAGTTTGTGTTGTTGAATACAAAAACACCACCAACTTGATTAATATCGGAATCATTTACATTACTATTGGTCTGTGTGCCAAAATAATTCGTTTGGTTATCTGTATTGAAGAAGGTTCCGGAAAATGTAACTAAGGTGTTGTTGAATACCGCAGCCCCTGCCGGATTAACATTCAATGCCGACAAGTCGCCTCCAAGTGCTCCAAAAGCTCCTCCCATACTTTGAAAGCGGGCCGTTCCTTGAATATTTTCGGTTCCATAGCGCAACACGTCATTAATATTTTGCGCACTCACAACAACAGATAGGAACACTAAAATGAAAGTTAAGTATCTTTTCATTGCTTTTTTTTAAATTTTATCTAAACTCAATTATAATTTTATGTATTGGTATTGCATGGTTGTGGGATTAAGAAGCCGTGTTTATCGGTTTGTAAATCCCTAGCCGAGTTCTCTTTTGTTGCATGGAAATTATTAATTGCGTCTACCCCCACCCGATCTTCCTCCGGATGATCTACCTCCAGATGATCTTCCGCCGCCGCCAGAACTTCTCATGCTTCCACTGCTACGCGAACCACCGCCGGAACTTCTCATACTTCCACTACTCCTAGAGCTACCTCTGGAACTTCTCATACTTCCACTGCTTCTAGAACTACCGCTTCGCGAGCTTCTGTAGTTTCCGCTGCTTCTAGAGCTGCTGCTTCTTCTGGTACTGTAACTCCTTCCGCCGGTAGAGCCACTTCTAGAGTTCCGGTAGGTAGATGTTCTAGGTGTTGTTGTCCTAGAAGATGATCCTGATCTATAACTGCCCGATCTGGGTGCTGCACGATTGTAGGCAGAATTACTTCTTGATGAGCTATATGTCCTGGGTGCCGTTCTCGTGCTTCTGCTGGTTCTGTAAGCGCGATTTCTATCAACGCCAACCGTTCTTCTATTGGCCATATTGTCCCTGTATGATCTTGAACTCCCTACATTTCTATTGCTTCTTGTCGCAGCACTACTTCTTCCAGCTATATTTCTGGAGCTATTGGAAGAACGTGCAGTGTTGCCACGATATCTAGCGGAAGAACCTCTCGTATTTAAATTAGATCTGCCACGTAAGGCCGTGCTATTAGTATTGTTGGCCAAATTGTTTCTGCCATAGAATCCACGTCTGGAAGAATTTACGGCATATCTGTTGTTACGACCCCACTGGTTGAAGCCACCGCCCCATCCCCAGTTGTTCCACCGGTTCCAGCCAAGGCCACCGCCCCATCCCCAGTTGTTCCACCGGTTCCAGCCAAAGCCACCGCCCCAGCCCCAGCCAAGGCCACCGCCCCAACCCCAGTTGTTCCATCGGTTCCATCCAAAGCCGCCTCCCCATCCAAAGCCACCGCCCCAGACCCAAGGATTGCCCCAGCCAAAATTGTTGAAGCCGCCTCCCCATCCAAAGCCACCGTTCCACAACCATGGGTCATAAATTCCCATACCCCAGCCGTTGTTTTGAAAATTGATGTTTATATTTGTCGCATTATCACCCCAACCTCCATAACCTTCGTAATCGTTAGGGTTGTTGTAATAATCCGTTAATTGATCTTGATTTATTTGGTCGTCTATCGGGTTACTCGCATAGGAATCTACGTCCGTAAAGATTTCACTATCCAAAATCTCATCGTATTGTTCGGCTTTTTGGCCAAAGTAATCGGTATAGGTGTTGGACTCTGGCTGTGTTCCATATTGTTGTTGTGGTCGTTGTGCTGGCCTGCGCTCCACGGTGCGAGGTGCGTCATCCGAATATATGCCATCGTTATCGTAATAAGATGCCGGTTGGTAAGAGCCGCAAGAGGCACCAACCATGGCCATTATGGACAGTAATCCAATGGTGCGAAGTTTATTGAGGGGTAGTGGGTATATCATCGTTCTAAATTTTATTGTTGAACATATTAAAAATAACTAGTTTTACGGAGTTATTTTGTTAATAAATCACAACTTTTGTGCCAAACTATCTGTAATGAGTAAAAAATTAACCAAGAGAAGCGAGGATTATTCCAAATGGTACAATGAACTTGTAGTAAAAGCAGATTTAGCCGAAAACTCAGGAGTTCGCGGCTGTATGGTGATAAAACCGTATGGATTTGCGATCTGGGAAAAGATGCAGGCGGGATTGGATAAAATGTTTAAGGATACAGGACATGAGAATGCTTACTTTCCTTTATTTATACCTAAATCATACCTCAGTAAGGAAGCTAGTCATGTAGAAGGATTTGCAAAAGAGTGTGCCGTGGTTACCCATTACCGACTCAAAAATGCTGAGGATGGCAGCGGAATTATTGTGGATCCAGATGCCAAATTGGAAGAGGAGCTTATTGTGCGACCAACTTCGGAAACTATTATTTGGGATACGTATAGAAAGTGGATACAATCATATCGCGATTTGCCTTTATTGATCAATCAATGGGCCAATGTCGTAAGATGGGAAATGCGTACACGTTTATTTTTGAGAACGGCCGAGTTTCTATGGCAAGAGGGACATACGGCCCATGCAACGGAAAAGGAAGCCTTGGATGAAGCGGAACAAATGATGAACGTATATGCCGATTTTGCCGAGAACCATATGGCTATGCCGGTAATAAAAGGTGTGAAAACAGAGAGCGAGCGTTTTGCCGGAGCTTTGGAGACCTATTGCATTGAGGCGCTTATGCAAGATGGAAAAGCATTACAAGCAGGGACTTCTCATTTTCTAGGTCAAAACTTTGCAAAGGCATTTGATGTTAAATTTGCTACGAAGGAGGGTAGCAAGGAATATGTATGGGCAACCTCTTGGGGTGTTTCTACAAGACTTATGGGTGCTTTGGTTATGACGCATAGTGACGATAATGGATTGGTGCTTCCTCCTAAATTAGCCCCTATACAGGTGGTTATTATCCCAATCTATAAGGGGTTAGAGCAGTTGGATGTGATTTCAGAACGCGTAAAGCCTTTAGTTGAAGAACTGAGGTCCAAAGGAATAACCGTTAAATACGATGATAGGGATACCCATAAGCCAGGTTTTAAATTTAACGCTTATGAACTGAAAGGTGTTCCTGTGAGATTGGCTATTGGTCAAAGAGATATGGACAATGGGACTTATGAACTAGCGCGAAGGGATACTTTGGAAAAAATGACGGTTCCTATGGATGAGGTTGTTGCCAAAGTGGAATTTTTAATGGAAGATATACAGCGTAGGATTTACCAGAAAGCAGTAGCGTTTAGAGAAGAACATATAACCCTGGTAGATACCTATGCGGAGTTTAAAACGGTCTTAGAGGAAAAAGGTGGGTTTCTTGCTGCCCATTGGGATGGGACAACGGAAACCGAGGACCGCATAAAAGAAGAGACCAAAGCAACGATTAGATGTATTCCTATAGATGCAGAAATAGAAAACGGAGTATGTATGATAAGTGGTAAGCCTTCACAAAAAAGGGTGCTATTCGCTAGGGCATATTAAAAGATTAAAAAAATAATATCTTGGTGTTGTGATAGTAAAAAATAATTGTATTTTTGCATCCGCAATTGCGTAAAGATATGGTCCGTTCGTCTAGGGGTTAGGACGCCAGGTTTTCATCCTGGTAACAGGGGTTCGATTCCCCTACGGACTACAAGGTTTAATGAAGAGTTGAAAATGGATAGGTGAGTTTTGTATGCATTTACAACGCTTGGTAGTAAGTTATTAATTTTTTATTGGTCCGTTCGTCTAGGGGTTAGGACGCCAGGTTTTCATCCTGGTAACAGGGGTTCGATTCCCCTACGGACTACTTAAGGTAATGGATATCAAAATCCATAAAAATATAATTTAGTTAGAAAATGGCAAATCACAAGTCGGCATTAAAGAGAATTAGAAGGAACGAAGCGGTACGTTTACGTAACAGATATCAGCATAAAACCACGCGTAACGCGATCAAAAAGTTACGTGGCGAGGAAAGCAAGAAAGATGCCGAGGCTCTTTTTCCTAGTGTAATTAGTATGATAGACCGTTTGGCTAAGCGCAATATTATTCATGCCAACAAGGCCGCTAATATCAAGAGTAAGCTAGCAAAACACGTAGCCGCTCTTTAATAGGTATTATTTATCCTAAAAGTTAAAGTCTTCTAATTTCGATTGGAAGGCTTTTTTTGTTCCATATCTTAAGATGTTTTACCCATTCGTAAAAAGCCAACACTAAAGCATCCGTATAAGACAATGATGAGGAATAAAAGTACTTTTCTTAAGTGCAATGCATAGTAAAGGTCTTCATTAAGCTGACCAATTCCTATAATAACCGGGTAGAATGGATAAAAGATAAGTAGGCCTATGCTTATCCATCGTAATAATTTACGGTAATTGGAAAATGCAGCAGGTTTGTTCCTATATTCTGTTAAATAGAGGTAAGCAAATAATACAAGGGCAGCTGATCCGGTAAAAATCACAAGCAACTGGGGCTTTAGGATGAAATTTTCAAAAAATGGATTCAGTATACTAACCAAACAGAATAGCAAGGTACCCCATTTTATATATTTCTTTAATTTTTGATTGGACGTGCTCCTGTAATAGATATAGAAGTAGTATAGAAAAAAGATTATATCAAGTATGTTGTAAATAAGGTGATTATAGTTTTGATACGTGGCTTCAAATACAATTTGTACTTCATTGATATCCCGTATGAGTACCCCAAAAATTTCAGTTAAAAAAATATATGCTAGTAAAATTGGTAGGGCCTTTAAACTAGTTTCGTAGTAGTATTTATATTTCATGAGCGAGAGCACCAGAACAACAGTATACACAAGCATAAAGACATTTTCCTGTAACAATAGGGCTAGGTCGATGGTCATTTAATTACTATAAAAAATTTGTTGTCATCTCAATATTAGCCAAAACTTCGTCTTCTACTTTTAATAAATCCAATAGAGAATAATGTATACATTATGAGTATCGTTAATCGTAAAACAGTTTGCAGCTCATAGCTCTCCCAAGCATCTCCAGGCATATATCCGATTAAAAAAAGTATGGGGAAAATGAAATGGAAAAATACCAATCCAAAGGAAATCCAAAATACAAGATTAAATTTCTCTTTGCTCCATTGCCAATTGTGACCTTTGTCAATTCGATATAAAATACATGTTATAGCTAATATTAACGAGGCCAAGGAAGTTGCATAAAACAAGCTAATCTTCAAGGGGTTTTGATAAAAACAAGAAACTATGTAACTAGCACCAACTATTATCGAAAGTATTTTAATCCAACGTTTAATTTTTTCTTGTGAAATTAAACCCCAAAAAAGACTGTAGAAAAAACCATAGTAGAAAATATCGTAGATGTTGTAAATGATGTCATTAGCGAATATTTTATCGGTAAGCAATGCAAAAGTATCGGAGTATCTAACAAGATGTCCCAAGAGCTCATTTAAAAATGTGTAAGCAATTAATATTGGAAAATATTTTAGAGGAGTGTCAAAATATTTCTTGTACGTAAAAATAGAAATAAGCAGTGTTACGAAGTAAACACCTATAACGAAATTAATCTTTATGAATTCTAGAAGCTCCGATGACATTTAGATTAGAATTCTGTTTTAGGTGGCGGTCCTGATCCACTACGGTTCAAAATCAGACTTTTTCCGCTATAAGAGAATGACTTCGAAAAGAAATTTGGTACAAGGCCGGCCCTTGCTTTTTCTGATTTTTGTAGTACTGTGCCTAGGCCTTTCTCTAGTTGGTCGTCTTTCCAGTCTATGATTAATTTTGCTTTACCATCATCTCCGATATAAAAGCTGTAATTACCCCCATTCTTTTCCAAAGTTGGTAAAAGGAAAAGAGAATTTTGTCTTGGATGAACAATATCCTTCCCATCTTTAAACGTTTTTTCATCAGGATAATTTGCAAAGTACATTCGTAATTTAGTAACTTTTTTGACCCCAGCATTGGCTGCTTCTTGATCTATATATGCTAAATAGTTCTTAATGGTTTCATAATCAAAATCAACAAATCGGGCTGGCTCGAAGTCGGCTGCAGGGGCTCTTTTTTTTATTTCATAGCTTTCGATTATTGGAATGCGATGCTCACTATAGTTAGTGTAAATTGCATCTGCTTGTTGTAAGGTGATAATGTTTCGAGGAGCTTCTACTATTGGTGGCTTTTCTATAGGTTGGCCTTGTTGTTGTAATTTGTTTTTATTGTTTTCCTTACAGCCGGTACATACTGTAA
Source organism: uncultured Maribacter sp. (assembly GCA_964620945.1). Taxonomy (GTDB): domain Bacteria; phylum Bacteroidota; class Bacteroidia; order Flavobacteriales; family Flavobacteriaceae; genus Maribacter. The sequence continues at coordinate 4,191 of CAZUIE010000058.1, read as the reverse complement.
TACCCAATAGGACCATAAATCTAAAATGGTGTATTGTATTTTTCATAAGTGATAGTTTTAACTTTATTTGAAACGTATACGAAAATACACTTGTAATCGGGGGAGGATTCGTTAGTTTGTCTAAAGATATTCATTTTGATTGATTATGAGGTTTGTACTTGGATTTTTCTGTAAGGCAAAAAAAATCCCGATTTCAAATTGAAATCGGGATTGAGTATATACCTTAAGATATCTTTATTGATTCATGGTTAATAGAAATTCTTCATTGTTTTTGGTTTGTTTAAAACGCTGTTCAATGAACTCCATCGCTTCAACGGGATTCATGTCGGCGAGGTATTTGCGCATAATCCACATTCGCTGTATAATGTCTTTATCTAGTAGCAAATCGTCTCTACGCGTACTTGAGGAAGTTAGGTCAATAGCCGGGAATATTCTACGGTTAGATATCTTACGATCTAGCTGCAGTTCCATGTTGCCGGTACCTTTGAATTCTTCAAAGATAACTTCGTCCATTTTAGAACCTGTTTCTGTAAGTGCCGTTGCTATGATGGAGAGCGACCCTCCATTTTCGATATTACGGGCTGCTCCAAAAAATCTTTTTGGTTTATGTAGGGCGTTGGCGTCTACACCGCCGCTTAATACCTTTCCAGAAGCTGGTTGCACCGTATTGTAGGCTCGCGCAAGTCTTGTAATGGAATCCAAAAGGATGACCACGTCATGTCCGCACTCTACCAGTCGTTTGGCTTTTTCTAGAACTATGTTTGCAACCCTTACGTGTTCTGTCGCTTCTTTGTCAAAGGTAGAGGCGACTACTTCGCCTCTTACGTTGCGCTGCATATCAGTAACTTCTTCTGGCCGTTCATCTATTAAAAGAATAATCTGATATACCTCTGGATGATTGGCGGCTATACCATTGGCTATGTCTTTTAAGAGCATAGTCTTACCTGTTTTTGGTTGCGACACGATCATACCCCTTTGTCCTTTTCCAATTGGACAGAACAAATCTATAATACGTGTAGATATCGTGCTCTGTCTTTCTGCCAGATTAAACTTTTCTTTTGGGAATAGTGGTGTAAGATGCTCAAAAGAAACCCTGTCTCGAACGATTTGTGGGTCAATACCGTTAATTTTGTTTACCTTGATTAAAGGAAAATATTTTTCTCCTTCTTTTGGTGGTCGAACTTGACCTAAGACCGTATCACCTGTTTTAAGCCCAAAAAGGCGGATTTGAGATTGCGATACATAAATATCATCTGGAGAAGATAAATAATTGTAGTCGGATGACCTTAGAAAACCGTAACCGTCTTGCATAATATCCAAAACGCCCTCGCTGGCAATTATGCTATCGAATTCAAACTCCGGCTCCTTGTACCTATTTTTTAAGTCCTTGTCAAAATTACTTTTGTCATGGTTGCTCCGAGGATTTGGTTTTTTGTTTTGGTTATTCTTTTTACTTTGTGGCTGGTTTTTTTGATTATCATGTCTGCTTTCTGAGGCCGCCGGTCTTGGTCTTGGTCTTGGCTTTCTAACTTCTTTGGGCTCAGCTTCTTTTTTTTCTTTTTCTTTAGCCTTGCCACTTGCTGCTGTAGGTTCTGGTTTTTTGGCCGTTGGCTCTTCAGCGTTATTTTTTTTGGCCACCCTAGCTCTTGGTCTAGGCTTTGGTTTCGGTTTTCGCGTGTCTTCCCCTTTTGGTGGAAGTACCGCGGCGGCGGCCTTAGGATTTGCTGCTTGGAGGTCTAGTATTTGATAGACCAAATCCAATTTCTTTAAGGTCTTGAATTTTGGGACATTAAGTCCTTTGGCTATTTCCTGAAGTTCAGGTAGCTTTTTTGATTTTAAATCTGAAATCTCAAACATTAATTGTAGAATAAATTATACGTGATTTGTATTGTAAGAAGTGTATTAGCTATTGGGTATACTTGTGGAAATGATTTTTCCGTGGTAAGTGTTATTTCTGATAACGCAACAATAATACAAATTATTTTCAATAAATAGACCTATATTTTTTAAAAAGACCTGTATTTTTGTATTCTATAAGGAATAGTCATAGTATGATTCAAAGAATTCAGACGCTTTATTTAGTTTTGGTGGCGCTTATTTCCGGCATCCTCCCATTTTTTGTAAACTTGTGGTCAGATGCTAATGGAAAGGAGATTTATGCCCAAAATGAAATCATTGTGTCTATTGTTTTTTATGTTGTTGGTGCCTTAGCTTTGTGGACAGTTTTCCTATATAAAAATAGAAAGAACCAGTTTGTAGTAAACAGGCTGAATATGATATTGAATCTTTTTTTACTAGGATTTTTCGTTTACCGGTCGCTAAACTTATCCGGAGAGACCCTGGTCTCGGAGAAGGGTATTGGGATGTCGATTCCTATAATTTCTATCGTTTTTTTGGCTCTTGCAAATAGGGCTATTAAGAAGGATGAAGATCTTGTAAAATCTGTTGATCGTTTACGTTAAACCTAACATCTTAGTAGTATTAGTGCGTTAAACCCGGGGTAGTTCCCGGGTTTTTTCTTGTAATGCGGTTCTTCTCATCCGTTTAGGGCCATACCATAACCAAAAACCCGTAACGGTAAAGAGTAGCAATGCGATACTCATGATAGTAGTGTAAATAAGTTTAATGTATCCGCCAGTATTCAAATAGTTATCCAAGAGAGAGGCGTCATGTATGTTTTCTACAAAATCTGCACGTCTACGATCTACATGTAATAAGGCTCCTGTTGCACCATCTATCTGAATACCATAATAGTCTTCAAAAATAAATTTTGCTACGCCTTTATCCTGTCTTATATCTATCCGGTCTAGTTGCAACTCTTTGGTATCAGGCACTGTTCTAGTAAGATGTGTTTTGGCCATTGATTCTAATTGATTCAGGGGTAGCCAATCTTTTAGTTCTGTAGTTGTGCCTCTGTATGTTTTTGACCCTAGAATGTCTCCAGAATTTTTTTTCCAGCCCAGTAAGAGACCAGTACTTGCTATTAAAAAGAAAAAAACAAACAATGTTATACCCGTAATACGGTGAACCTTTCGGAAGTTGCGAATCGTTTTCGCCTGTTTTTTTCTACGCTGTTTTATGTCCATTAAACTAATATGAAATAAGAATGAATGTTTTTTTCTCTGCTCTAGTTTTCATTTGAAAAACCTCCAAAATGATAAAAATAAATGGAATCTTAGGTGACTTTAAGCTTGTCTTAACATATAGTTATTTGGCTTAAATTATTGTTTATTGATTTCCCTGGTCATTGTATTTTTTTACCAGGCTGTTATCCATCTGATAACCAGACTTGTTGGGTTTCTTACCAAAAGTATATTTATTTTAGGCATCTGATTTTATTTCGAGCACCCTAAAATTTTTATTTGGTTGTATTGAGATCATTTCTGAAAGTACAGAAATCTAATAGGAAGTATTTTTATGAGAGCATTTTCTAGATGTATACTTAGTTAGGTGCACCACCATAAGCCTCGTTTTTTTAGCTTAAAAGATTCTTGTCGCATTATTATAAAGGTTTCTTTCCCCTTAATAATGCAGGTAGCCATTCTTTCTCAGCCCTATCGTAATAGGGTTGTTGGGAATCATTTTTGTTTTGATGTCCAGAATTAGGAAGGAGTATCACTTCTTTTTGAGAAGTTAATTGGTTTATACCAGCATAAATACCTTCTGGTGGGCACGTTTCATCCAATAGTCCAATTCCTACCAGTACCGGACATTTGATACCAGGCTCAAAATTGGGTACATCAAAATACCTACTTGCTTCACTAACTTTTTCAGCGTCTTTGTTATTGATAGCGCTATACCATTGCGACCAACCACCTTTTCTTCCTGCCGCCGGACCATGCATGTCAAAACCTGCTGGCACCAAGGCTATGGATGCTGATATTTTTGGGTGTAGACCTGCCGTCATTAGCGATTGTAATCCTCCTTGGCTCGTACCCATCACTACCAGTGTTTCACCGTTCCAATCCTTTCTTTCTGTGAGGTATTGCGCCGCCCTATAGCATGAGAGGTACATTCTTAGAAAATAACTTTCGTTTTTATCGTCATTACCAAAACTAGGGTAGTTTTTCAAATCTCCGTTCGCTTGGTCCTCATAGAAAGTTTCCGGTTCATCTATAGGCAAGTCGTGTGCATTAATGTTTAAAACCAACCATCCCTTTTTTGCCTTGTCGATTACCCAATCTTTTTGTA
>CAZUIE010000057.1:11179-19712 GCA_964620945.1 uncultured Maribacter sp. | reverse complement strand
TGGTACCGGAACAAACGGTAGCCATAGAAGAAGAACCGTTAGATTCCAATACTTCTGATACTACACGAACCGTATATGGGCAATCATCTGGCACCATACCTTTTAATGCACGTTGTGCCAAGTTACCATGACCTACTTCTCTACGAGATGTTCCACGAATTGGTCGTGCTTCACCCGTACAAAAAGGAGGAAAGTTATAATGTAAATAGAAATTTTCTTCACCTTCGTGAGATGGCATGTCTATTTTATTGGCGTCTCTAGAAGTACCCAAGGTTACAGTTGCTAATGCTTGTGTTTCCCCACGGGTAAAGATAGCAGAACCGTGTGTAGACGGTAAATAATCGATTTCACACCAGATAGGGCGAATCTCATCTGTCTTTCGGCCATCTAAACGTAACCCTTCATTTAAGGTGAGGTCACGAATAGCTGCTTTTTCTGCTTGTCTATAATATTTAGAAACTAATCCTCCAAAATCGGCTAATTCTTCTTCGGAAAAAGTAGCTTTTATTTCTTCTTTGATTTCATTGAAGGCTGAGCTTCTTTCGTGCTTTGCAGAACCTGCTTTTGCGATGGCGTATACTTTATCATAAGCCATATCGTGCACTTTTTTTGCAAGGTCTTCATCTGAACGCTCCTCTGGATATTCGCGAACTTCTTTCTTACCGAAAGCTTCAGCTAAACGTAATTGAGCGGCACATTGGATCTTGATGGCCTCATGTGCAAATTTGATGGCCTCTGCCATTTCTTCTTCGGAAATCTCGTCCATCTCACCTTCAACCATCATTACAGAATCGGCGGAAGCACCAATCATCATATCGATATCGGATTCTGCTAACTGCGCTCTGGTTGGGTTAATAACAAACTCTCCATTAACACGACCAACCCTTGCTTCTGAAATAGCACATTCAAATGGAAAATCCGATAATTGAATTGCTGCAGATGCTGCCAAACCGGCCATGGCATCTGGCATAACATCATCGTCATGTGACATTAATTGAATCATCACCTGTGTTTCAGAGTGATAATCTTTTGGGAAAAGTGGACGTAAAACACGATCTACCAAACGCATCGTCAATACTTCACCATCACTAGGTCTCGCTTCTCTTTTGAAGAAACCACCTGGGTAGCGACCTGCAGCGGCGAATTTTTCTCGATAATCTACCGTAAGGGGAAGAAAATCTAAATCTTTTTGCTCGTAGTTGGAAACTACTGTACACAATAGCATACATTTTCCAGATTGAACAACAACAGAACCATGTGCCTGTTTTGCTAATTTTCCGGTTTCGATAGAAATTTCCCTACCGTCACCAAGGTCTATGACCTCTTTAAATACTTTTGGAATCATAAAATTGATTTTTACCCGAACCCTCGGGATTTTGTTAAACAATGGTCAACTGGTTGTTGAGGCCAGAAGGTTGTGTTGTTGTATGTGCTTTTAGCACTTGACCAATGAAAAACTGTGTGCAGCTTTTAATTTTGCCAACCACATAGTAGGTATGTGATTTCAGGACTTTGAAATTTTATATCCGAACCAAGTTCGACTAAATAAAAAGAGGGAAGCTAGGCCTCCCTCTACGTATATTATTTTCTAATATTCAATTCTTTGATAAGCTCACGATACTTCACAATATCGTTCTTTATCATGTAATCTAAAAGACTTCTTCTTTTACCCACAAGTTTTACCAAGGAACGCTCTGTGTTGTAATCTTTATGGTTTTTTTTCAAGTGACCTGTCAAATGGTTGATACGGTGCGTAAACAATGCAATTTGACCTTCTGTAGAACCGGTGTTCTCCGCTTTTCCGCCGTATTTCTTAAAGATTTCGGCTTTTACTTCTTTTGTTAAATACATGCTAATATTAGTATTAATGATTTTTATGTATCTGATTGATTTTCAAACAGGCTGCAAAGATACTACTTGTTCCTCAATTTTATCGCAATTTACACCTATTTGTTTTCGGCACTAGTTTTTGTCGGAGATTATACCTGTGACTTTTTCAAACTGTGGTGGGCCATTTTGAGATTCATATCAATAATACGGATCCGAATAAATTTTTAAGCGGATTTAACTTCTTCCACGCGAACGGGAATATTCTGTATTAAATCAACATATAGATTTATCTTTTTCTTTAACTCTCTACGGTGTGTGATGAAATCCAAGAAACCATGCTCCAACAAAAACTCTGAAGATTGAAACCCTTCTGGTAAATCTTTTCCTGTAGTATCCTTTACAATACGCGGACCTGCAAATCCGATCAGGGCACCAGGTTCCGCAATATTAATATCACCTAGCATAGCATAAGAGGCTGTTGTGCCGCCGGTAGTTGGGTCTGTGCAAAGTGAAATGTAAGGTAGGCCAGCTTCGGCTAGCTGAGCCAGTTTTACAGAAGTTTTTGCCAATTGCATTAAAGAAAGTGCAGCTTCCATCATACGTGCGCCACCAGATTTTGAAATCATTACAAAAGGCACCTTCTTTTTAATGGCGTGGTCTATACCTCTTGCGATTTTTTCTCCAACAACGCTCCCCATAGAGCCGCCGATGAAACTGAAATCCATGCAACATATAACAATATCCTTCCCTAAAGATTTTCCAAAGCCGGTCCTAACGGCATCTTTCAGTCCCGTTTTTTTCTGGGCCGCTTTAAGTCTATCTCCGTACTTTTTGGTATCCTCGAATTTTAAGGGGTCTTTGGAAGAAAGTTTGGCATCCAGTTCGGTAAACTTATTGTTGTCAAAAAGGATTTCAAAATATTCTTTACTTCCGATACGCACGTGATAATCGTCTTCTGGGCTTACATAGAAATTTTTAGCAAGATCATCGGATTCTACGATTTTACCGGTAGGGGACTTGTACCAAAGCCCTTTTGGAGTGTCTTTTTTCTCCTCGGTAGAGGTTTGTATTCCTTTTTCTTTTCTTTTAAACCAAGCCGTCATGTTTTCCATATTAAGAGTTAGTTCTTCAAAATTATAGGGTATTAACGTTGTTCAAGTCTTCGAAGGCCTTTTTTAACCGCTCAACAAACGTAGTTTCACCGCTACGAAGCCATACTCTTGGATCATAGTATTTTTTATTTGGTTCGTCTGCACCTTTCGGGTTTCCTATTTGTGTTTGTAAAAAATCTTTGTTGTCTTGTACATAATCCCTAACACCCGACAAAAATGCATATTGAAGATCAGTGTCGATATTCATTTTAATCACACCGTAGCTGATACCTTCCCTAATTTCTTCCACTGTTGACCCAGAGCCACCATGGAATACAAAATCGATATGGTTGTGTTCTACGCCGTACTTTTTCGAAATATATTCCTGAGAATTCAATAAAATCTTAGGGGTAAGTTTAACATTGCCTGGCTTGTAGACACCATGTACGTTGCCGAAAGCAGCAGCAACGGTAAATCTTGGGCTAACCTTGGAAAGTTCCTCATAAGCGTATGCCACTTCCTCTGGTTGCGTGTATAGTTTGGAATCGTCTACATCTGAATTATCTACACCGTCCTCTTCTCCGCCTGTAATTCCCAATTCTATTTCTAGGGTCATCTCCATTTTACTCATGCGCTCCAAGTATCCTTTACAGATTTCAATGTTTTCTTCCAAAGGCTCTTCTGACAAATCGATCATGTGCGAGCTGAATAAGGATTTTCCAGTTTCTGCAAAGTGTTTTTCGCTGGCATCCAATAAACCATCGATCCATGGCAATAACTTCTTGGCACAGTGATCTGTATGTAATATAACTGTAGCTCCGTAAGCTTCTGCCAATTGGTGCACGTGTTTTGCACCTGCAATGGCTCCTTGAATCGCTGCATTTTGGCCTTCGTTCGACAATCCCTTTCCTGCATTGAATTGTGCGCCTCCGTTAGAAAACTGTATAATAACAGGGGCGTTTAAACTAGCAGCGGTTTCTAGTACACCGTTTATGGTATTAGAGCCAATGACGTTAACCGCCGGCAATGCAAAACCTTTTTCTTTTGCGTAATTGAATATATCCTGGACTTGATCTCCGGTAGCAACTCCCGGTTTTATTGTATGAGCCATAATCTTTTGGTCTTTAGTTTTCTAAAAGTTAAGTAACAAAAGTAACAAAACAATTAGACTTAGAAAGGATAGTTAATCCCTATTTGCAGTACAGAATTAGAAAAATTATAGGTCCTGAACCATCTTTTGGACTGCACTTCAGCAGGATTATAGGTCTTAAAACCTAAGTCTAGTCGAAATAGAAAATAGGTGAAGTCGTAACGGAGGCCAAATCCGGTTCCCAAAGCAATATCCTGTAAAGAATCCAAGCCATTGAAGGTGGCGTCTGGGTCTTCTACATCATCAAAAACATTCCAAATATTACCGGCGTCGGCAAAAATGGCACCTTTGATGTCCCCAGCTATGGGGAAACGGTATTCTAAGTTAAGGGCTAGTTTTAGGTTTGCTTCGTTAAAATCGTTCACCGCAGAAGTTCTTCCTGGTCCTAGGGAATAAGGGAACCAGGCTCGGTTATCATTAGAACCCCCACCAAAGTAACTACGTACAAAGGGTATGTTGTTGGAGTTGCCATAGGGGATAGCAATGCCAAAGAATGTTCTTGCGGCCAATACATTGGAACGAGATAGGTCCCAGTATTTTACATAGTCGAACTCCGTTTTTATATACTGTGAAAAAGGAACATTGAAAACTAAAAGCTGGTCGTCTTTTTCGTTGAACGGAATAATACTGGAAAGGCTGGATAGCAAATTACCGGCACTTTCCAGTCTAAATCTAAATTGATAAAAATTATTATCGGTTACTCCGTTACGGTTGTTTTTGTTCAAGGTATAGTTGGTGGTGAAAATTAAGTTGTTTTCCGTTAAGCGTTGCTCTCTTTCGTTAATGCTTGCAACCTCGTTGAACTCCTCCAATGTTAAGCCGTTTCCGCCAGTTGGTATAGTCCCTCTAAGTACATCATCTATAAAATTATCTGTACCTATATTATCAGGGTCAGTTGATTCTATAGGAGTAGTAAGGTTTCCTTGGTCGTTAAAATAAAGGGGATTTACGACTGCAGCATTTTCTGTAGCTATGTCATTTAGTATGTTATATGTATTCTGATATACATTAAAAAAGCGATTGCTATTTACGTTTCGTACATACTGAACATTCAATAGTTCAATGCTATGCTTTTTAAATTCTGAAGGTGTCCAGTTATAGCTCAATACACTATTTAAGGTTTGTTTGTCCAAACCAATATTTCTTTGAAAACTTGTACCAATAGCAATCCTTGTTTGTGGTAAGGTATAGTTAGGTATTAGCGTTGAAGTGGTTACGAAAGGAAACCAGATTCTAGGAAAATCCAATGTGATGTCGGCTCCTACCTCCGAGAAAAAATCTTCTTGAAAAGATGGACTACTTAAAAGGCCAAAGGTGCCATCAGCGGAAATACTTAAGTTTTCCGCTCCTTTAAAAATGTTTCTTATTAACAGGGATGCGTTGAGTCCAATACCTAGCCTTCTAATGTTGGACCTACTAATGTCAAAGTTGGTTCCTAAGGAGTATTTGGTTTTGGGGGCAAGGTATATGTTGTAGTTAATGTTGGTGCCACTGCTATCTACCTCCGGTATAATACTAGGGTATTTAAAAATATTTAGGCTGTTCAACTGTCTTGCAGTTCTAATTTTATCCAAGTCTCTATAGATGTTTCCTTTTTTAAAGAAAATGGCATTCGCCAAGGTCTTAGGTTTTATTTGAAATTTACCGGAATAGTGAATGGTATAATCTCCGTAATTTATTGTTTTTACAGAGTCTTTCCCCGCAGCGGAAAGGTAATTGGTATAGATGTCAATGTTGTTTAATCTTTCAACTTTATAGGGTTCGGTAGTTACTACGTTTTCACCTCGTTTTTTTAAATCCCCAATGTTCAATACGATGTTCATTTTTTGATCATCCTCAATTTCTACGGTATCTCTAGCGATATCAAAGGTGATGGAACTTTCTTGGAAATTACGAATACCATTGTTTCTGAAAATGGCGGTAAGCCGCTCTCGTTCTGCGTTGAAAATATCTCGATCAAATTGTTGCCCTTTTTTAATCAAGGATTCCCCTGCGTTTATAAAGTATAGGGAGTCTATTGCCTTGGAAGATATTTCATTGGAAATAGAATCTACTAAAAAAGGTTTTCCTAGTGAAATATTATAGGCTACGGTCACTTTTTGCTTGCGACCGGTAGAATCTATGCTGTAGTTTGTGTTATTGTTAAAATATCCTCTATCGTAATAATAGGAACTTAACCGCTGAAGACTTCTTCGCGTTCTGGAAGTGTCCAGTATCACCGGTGCTTCTCCTATATCTTTTAGCCAATTGCTCATTCCCGAGACTAAAAAGGATTCTCCCAAGCGTTCTACTTGTTTTGCGGAAAGAATCTTTGTGAGTCGCTCTTTTCTATTGGGTTTCTTATGTAGCCAAGACTGGTATAGGGAATCTGGATTTTCCTTGGCCAGATTGTATAGATTAAGCCGCAATGGGTAGCCTAAAAGTGCGGCATTGGGTTTTTGGTAAATTAGGCTTTCTATGGCTTCATTGTTTACTTCCAGGGAATCTACAATTAATTCGTTTTTTATAACCAAATATTCATCGGCATCAACTTTTTTTAATGAATTACATGACAGCACAACCATTGCCAGAAGCGAGAATAAGCTTATTTTAGCTATGTTGTTTTTAAAGCATAGTGCCGTGTTCATAGAAATCAAAAATACAGTATTTGAATGGTTGTTAAAAGTGAATTGAAACTAATAAAAAGCTTACAGCAAAAAAAGTACCGAAATGAACATGGGCTGTTTGTTATTGAGGGTAAAAAGGCGTTAGAAGAACTTCTGAATTCCAGGATTGTCCCATATAAAATATATTGTTCTGGCTCCTTGGAACTTAGTGTAAAGCATAACGAAATTCAATTGGTTACGTCAAAAGAACTAAGTCAAATGAGCGCTCTAAAAAATCCCAACGGGGCGTTAGGCGTATTTCATATACCAACCCCAGAATCTGTCGTTTTTACAGATTGGATTGTGCTTTTGGACGGGGTTCAAGATCCTGGCAATTTAGGTACAATTATTAGATTATGCGACTGGTACGGAATTGCGAATTTGGTATGTTCTACCGATACGGTAGATTGCTATAATCCAAAGGTTTTGCAGGCGACTATGGGTTCTATTGCCAGAGTAAACATCGTATATGAGGATTTAATAACTTTTTTAAAAGGTAATCCCTTACCGGTTTATGGGTCTTTTATGGACGGCACATCGGTTTACACAAGAGAGTTGCCAAAAAACGGAGTTCTAGTTATGGGTAATGAAGGTAGTGGCATTTCTTTGGCTTTGAAAGAACGTTGCGACTATAGTATTTCCATACCCCAACATGGTGAGTCAACAGCCGAAAGCCTTAACGTAGGTACAGCATCCGCTATTTTATTAAATGAAATACGTCGCCAAGGATAAGTATGTTATTCAAAAGTGAAGTTTACAAAAATACCTCGCGTTCTCATGGCATCGATATTTCCCGTCCACGGGCTGTTAGGGTCATTGTCTCGAACTAATTCATCTGTTAGTGCAAACACACCACGGATGGAAGGGCTAAACTTAAAATATTCTAGGTAAAAGTCAATACCAAAACCCAGCTCGTAATTGTAGACCCACTTTGTCATACGAAAAGTGCCGGCAGAATTATCATCTAAGCTATCCTCGTTACTTCCTAAGTTTAAGGACATGGAGCCTCCTCCAATAATAAACGGCTTCCAATTTCCTATCCTTCTTGTACTCGCTTTGAGCAGGAGAGGGAAATTAATGTATGTGGATTTTACTTCTCTTAAGGCGTCTCGCTCTTCATCAAAACCAGGAAATCCAATTGTTCTAGAAGTATAATGTAAACCTGGTTCTAATCTTAGATCTAAGAATTCGTTCAAACGCATTTCGCCTATGAGGCCTACATTAAATCCTAATGTTTTTGTGGTAAGAATATCCGGCTCGTTATCGATATAATCAAATTTGAAATCATATTGATTAAAACCTAAGAAATAACCATAATTAAGGAACTTCTTATCCTCGTTTTCCTTATTTAGAACGGGTCTTTCGTTAAATTGGGCATTGGTTCCTTGAACTCTAAACAATACTACAATACCTATTAAAATCCATTTCTTCATCTACGCCTAATTACTAAAATCCTACATGGGTTACGGCTAAAATTTAACGTATTTCTAAAGTGAATAGCCTACGCTTTTTTAGCAACATATATCGATGCTACCCCAAATGTTTGAGGCCTATTAGTTACATCTATAAACCCAATTTTACGTAAAATATTGTTGAAGATTTCACCATGCGGAAAAACGGCGGCAGATTCACTTAAATATCCATAAGCGGAATTATCTTTTGAGAATAACTTTCCTATAAGCGGTAGCGCGTGTTTCGTATACATGTGATAGCCTTGTTTAAAGGGTGTTTTTGTAGGTACCGAGGTTTCAAGAATTACTAAAGATCCTTTTGGTTTAAGTACACGTAGAATTTCTGAAAGTCCGGTTTCTAAGGTT